>JBCDKT010000038.1 GCA_038746285.1 Bacteroidota bacterium | reverse complement strand
GTCGGTATAATGGGATCGCGAAGGCTCATTTCGAGCTGTTTTTGAAGGAATGCGAGTGGCGGTTCAACTACGGTCCGGCGAGCAACTTGCTGAAGACGCTACTGGACTGGACCGTTATCTAGGACAGCCCCTTTAGCTTTGTCATCCTGGACCCCGATCCGGGATCTAAAACGAGGGTTAGAGATCCTGAACCAAGTTCAGGATGACAAGTCCGTCAGTGTGAGCTTGTCGCTGCATTAGCCAGCGATTCGCCCCTCGGTGTCGGTCACGTCGCCGGGCAGGTCGAGGCCTTCGCCGAGCGCGAGGAAGCGGTCGTGGAGGTCGGCCCGCAGCGCGCGCAGCTCGGCGACGAGGTCGCGCCGCCGCTGGCGGGCGGCGTAGGCGCGGAGCCGCTGCCGCGTGAGCGCCTCCCACCCGACGTACTTCAGCACGAGCACGCCCGCGGCGAAGGCGAGGAGCGTGACCAGAAGGCCCGTCAAGAGCGGCACGTCGGGCAGGCCGGGGAACGCTGCGCGCAGCCCCGCATGGGCGAGGGCCGCGAGCACGCCCGCGCCGATCCACGCGAGCGGGTAGAGCACGAACCCGACGAGGATTTTGACCGTTGCCGTGTCCTTGATCGCCCCCGAGTAGCGCCGCGCCGCGACCCCGATCAGCCCGTGTACGGGTCCGTTGACGAGCAGGCCGAACAGCAGGAGCGGTGGCAGCAGCACGTAGACGACGGCCGTGCGAGCGAGGAGTGTGAGCGAGTCCCACACGAGCCGGTGCGGCGGCGGCGCGTCGAGGTCCGCGTCGTCCAGCCCGAGGGTGCGGAGGAGGCGGTCGTAGCGAGTGAGGTCGCGGCGGAGCGCGGCGATCTCGGCGGCGTGGCTCGCGCGGCGAAGGCGGTAGCCGTGCCACATCCGGGCGAAGCCGAGGCTGCGCTCGACGATGTCACCCCGCTCGGCGCGCTCGCCCGCCCGCGCTGCGTCTTCGGCCCGGACCAGCGCTGAGCCGCGATGCATCAGCCGGTGCAGCGTCCAGTCGTCGGTGGCGCGGACAACCTCGACGAGCGCGTCCCGGACGCGTTCGGTGAGGAAGTCGGCGGCGACCTCATCGTCCATCTCACCTAAGTCTGGCGGGAGCGCGAGCGGCGGGTGGAACGTCACGAGTACGTCAGAGCGGAAGAGGTGTTTGCGGTCGTAGTGCAGCCCGACGGGAAGGACGACCGGCACCGGCGACGCTGCCTCGGCGCGGTCGAGCGCGCGGAGAAAGAGCCGCGCCGCGCCCGACTTGACCTCGGTCACGAACGGCTGGTCGTGGCTCTGGCCCTCGGGAAAGAGCGCGGAGAACGACCCGCCCCCCAGCCCATCGGCGAGCGCGTCGAGGCTGCGGGCGTTGGCCTCGCGCCGCGCCTCGGCGCTCATCGACGCCTGGTCGGCGGCGCGGTAGATCGGCACCGTCCCCAGCCGCCGCATCATCCACCCGACGAGCGGCCAGCGGAGCAGCCCGTCGCGCGCGCCGAAGACGATCCGGCCCGGAAAGTGGGTGATAATCAGCGCCGGGTCGATCAGCCCGTTCGGGTGCCACGCTACGAGCAGTCCGCCCCGGTCGCGCGGCACATGCTCCGCGCCCTCGACCGCGATCTCGCGGAAGAACACACGCAGCACCAACCGCAGAGCGCCGACGAGGGCGCGGTAGAGGAGAGATGGGGGCGTGGGAGGAATGGGAGGAGAGGGAGGAATGGGGAGACTGCAAGGTAGGGTGAGGACGTGAGAACGCGATGCGTGAATTCAGGCCCGGCCGCCGAGAACGGACTCACGCATCACGAGTCACGCTTTCCGCGCTGTCCCAGCGATGTGCGGGCGGACGACCGGCAGCGGCATCTCCGCCTCGAACCGCTCGAACTGCACCTCGGCGAACCCGGCCTCCTCGATCCGGCGGCCCGTCTCGCGGTCGGGGCAGCAGCCGTCGGCGATGACGCCCCACAGGGGCTTGATGACCCGCTGCACGCGGCGCAGGCCCGACGCCTCGGGCGCGGCGATGTGCTCGATGAAGACGAACGTCCCGCCCGGCTTCAGGACCCGGCGCACCTCGGCGAGCGCAGCCTCGGGGTCGTCCACCGAGCAAAGCACGAGCGTCGAGACGACCGCGTCCGCACTGCCGTCGGGCAGGCCGGTCTGCTCGGCGAGGCCGGAGCGCACGTCGGCGTCGAGGCCGAGCGATGCGGCTTTCTTTCGCAGGCCGGCGTGGAAGTGCACGTTCGGCTCGATGCCGATCCAGCGGACGCCCGCGCCGTAGTACGGCAGGTTCACCCCGCCTCCCGGCCCGATCTCGACGACCGTGCCGGCGAGCGGGCCGAGGAGGTCGCGCTTCCACGCGCCGTACATCTCCCGGTCGAACCCTTCGCCGTGCGAGAGCAGCCAGGCGAACCACCGGGCGCTCAGGCCGCGGCGGACCCCATCGGCGGCTCGCACCGTAGTACCTTTCCCCGGAGCAACCGGCGGCTGCGCCGCACCCTGCTCCGCTCGTCTCCTTTCACCCATCTCAACCCCTACTGCCCATGTCTATCGCCAAAGTGATCGAAATCAGCTCCGAGTCCACCGAGAGCTTCGAGGACGCTGCCGGCAACGCCCTTAAAGAAGTCGGCAAAACCGTCAACAATGTCAAGCACCTCTGGGTCAAGGACATGGAGATTCTCGTCCAGGAAGACGGCAGCTACCTCTACCGGACCGCCTGCAAGGTCTCGTTCGTCGTCAACAGCTAGCACCCGTTCGGCTCCCTCGACGCGCCCCGGTAGCCCGAGCCGCCGGGGCGCTCATCGTCTCCGGCACCCGCGTCCACTGCCACACCGCCACGACGGCCAGCAGCGCGAGCGTGACGATCAGGAACCGGGCGTAGAACACGTCCACCACCGGCCGAGGCCACGCCGCGAGGCTCCACTCGATGAGCGGCGAAGGCAGCTTGGGAACCATGAAGATGAACACGCTTGCCGCCGCGAAGGCTTGGGCGAGGCGGCCCCGGTGCCGCGCGGCGAGCAGGACGAACAGGTAGAGCGGCAGCGCGAGCACGTAGGTGTGCTCCCACCCCAGCCCCGAGATCACCGGCGTCACCGCGAGCATCGCCACCCCGGCGACCGGGCGCGGCAGCCTACCGAAAAAGTAGGCCACGTAGAACCCGCCCAGCATCCCACCCGTCGCCAGGACGTTCACCAGCTTCGTGCTCGGCGCGAGCGCCGTGTCGTGCGAGCGGAGGTAGTCTGTCACCGGCTGCCGGACGTGCTCCAGCACACCGACGATCGACTGGTTGAGCGCGTCCATGTTCGTGATCCCCGACCAGAACGGGACGAGGTCGAACGCATACTGCCGGTACAGCTCCGGCGGCACGACCGGCAGGAGAGCGACCGGCACAGCGACGAGCCCGACCGCGAAGCCTGCGGCGAGCCGGACCCACTCCGCTCGCGGCTGGTCCCGGCGCAGCCCGAGGAGGGCGAGGGCAATCGGGTAGAGCTTCAGCCAGAACCCGCCGCTCAGCACGAGCGCCGCCGCGAACGGCCGGCCGGACCGCAGCAGGACAAGGAAGCCCAGCCCGGTCAGCAGGACGAGGACGTTGACCTGGGCGTACTTCAGGTTCTGAAACACCGGGGCCGTCGCCAGCCCGATCAGCAGCAGCGACACCTGGACCGGCTGCGCCAGCGTCTCCCCGCTGGCCTCCTCCCACAGCCGCAGCGTCAGCCGGATGCACGCGACCGCGAGCACGGCAATCCCGACGACTGAGAGCATGAACCCGACCGGCATCGGGAGGGTCACGAGCGGGGCGAAGAGCGCGATGCTCGGCGGCGGGTACATGAACCCGTACGCGTCGGGGTAGAGCGCCCCGCCCGCTACGAAGCGCTCGGCGGCGTCGTAGTAGAACGAGAAGTCCGCCACCGACTCCTGCGCGCCCGAGAGCACCGGAACGTAGACCCGCACCGAGAGCCAGACGGGGTAGAGCGCGAGCGCGAGCGCGCTCAGCCCCGCCAGCAGGCCGAGCGTCGGCTCACGCTTCCAGGTCTCGATGAGAGTGCGCACGGACGGAGGGCAGGGATCGGAGAGTCGGAGGCCGAAACTACCGCGCCGCGACCGGCCCGTCTGTCAATCTTCCGTTCTTCCCCGCGTCTGCCCGTCCTCACATCACGTCACCATCGCTCGCCGCCGCTTCGCCGTTCGGCCGATGCCCGGGTTGAACGTGTTCGTCGGGTCGAGCGCCGCGTAGTGCGCCTTCAGCGCTTCGTCGGCGTCGTAGATGTGCCCGACGTTGTGCTCGGCGGGGTACTTCGCCCCCTTCGCGTCGAGGACATCCAGAATCCGCTCCTTGACCGCCTCCACGTCGGCTCCCTTCTTCGGGGCGATGTCCAGGTGGAAGACGTGGCACATGAAGTGGCCGCAGTAGAGCGCGTGGTCGATCTGGTCGGCCACGTCGTCCGGGATGTCGACGATCCAGTCGGGATCGCTGCCGAGCAGCGCGATGTCGAGCGCGAGGACCTCTTCGGTCGTCTTCTGGTGGACGTTCTGGTAGCGGATCCCCGCGCCGGCCGCCGCGAACCGGGGGAGGAGCGCCGCTTCGGCCTCGGCGTCGGTGCAGGCGAAGAAGTCCACGCCGTCGCGGGCGCTCCACTCGTCTTCGAGGTAGCGCCGGGCCTCCTCGATCCCGCCGTCGGTCATCACGAGGATGAGGTAGTGCTCGAAGCGGTCGCGGTACTGCTGGATGCGCTCGGGGATCTGACTCGGGAAGAGCTTGCTGATCTGGTAGAGCACGAGGTCCGGGAGGAACCGGGGCAGGAAGGGCACCTTGTTGGTCAGGTACTCGACGCGCGACTTGAGCGCGTAGAGCGTCGGCAGGCGCTTCGTCCCGAGGTGCTTGATCGAGAGGACGACGTCCTTGCCGTAGCGCTTGGCCGTGTCGAGGATGCTCCGGTTCATGTACTCGCCCTTGTCGGGCAGGTCCTCGAAGTGCGCGAGGACGTGGCGGCGGAGCGCGGTGAAGTCGGCGGGGTCGTTGGTCCCGAGGAAGAAGACCTGGGTCTGCTCGGGCTGCGGGTAGGTGTCGACGCGGACGGCGAAGGCGGCGACCTTGCCCGCGCTCCCGCTCACGTCGCAGAGCCGCCGCGGGTCGGCGTTGTAGCGGTTTGGCACGTCGGCGTCGAGGTTGCGGATGCGCGCGCCGTACTCGCGGTCGGAGGCGGGCGTGTCGAACGCCTCGATGTTTCGTTCGGGGATCTGCCCGCTCTCGAGCGTCGCAAAAATCTCCTCGGGCGTCTCGCCGAGGCCTCGGATGCCGAGGTGGTTGACGAGTTCAAGCTCGCCGGCTTCGTTGACGCGGGCGAAGAGCGACAGCTCGGTGTACGACACGCCGCGCTTGCAGAGCGCCCCGCCCGCGTTGTTGGCGATCCCGCCGACGATCGTCGCGCCGATCGTCGTCGAGCCGATCACCGAGTGCGGCACGCGGCCGATGGGGGCGAGCAGCTGGGTGAGCTCGTGGAGCGTGGACCCCGGAAGGGCGACGACCTGCTGCCCGCCGGCAATGGGGATGATCTTCTTGAGGCGCCGCGTGCTGACGATGACGAGGTCGCGGTCGTAGTCGAAGCCGCTGGGGCCGGAGCCGCCGGTGAGGCCGGTCTTGGTACCCTGCATGAGGATCGCCGCCCCGGCGTCGACACAGGCCTGGAGGACGCGCCACTGCTCCAAGAGCGTCCCCGGGAAGACGACGGCCGCCGCCCCGCCGAAGCCGTAGCGGAAGCCGGTCCGGTAGTAGGCCGTGTCGCCCTCTCCGGTCAGGACGTGGGACGAGCCGACGACGCCCTGAAGCGCCGTAATCAGTTCGGGGGAGGTAGGCATAGCGGCTGGGGTAGGACGTGGCAACGGGTCTACTTTCGTTATCGGCACCACGCGACACGCCTGGACCGCGTGCGCGGTTTCTTTGTGCCGTGCCTAGCCCCCGAATGCCCGCCACAGCAGGCGCCCCGCGACGAGGACGGCGAGGCCCGCGAAGCTGAAGCGGATCAGCCGGACGTTAACGCGCTCGGCCGTCTTCACCCCGAGCCGGGCCGTCACGAGCGCGGGCAGGACCATCCACACCGCCTGCCCGAAATCGACGTAGCCCAGCGCCGTCGGCGGCGTCTCCACGGCGAGCCCGGTGGCGGCGTACATCGCCACGCCGCTGAACGAGATGAGAATAATCGTGGCGAGCGAGGTCGCGGTCGCGGTCTTGAGCGGGAGGCGGAGGAGCTGGTTGTAGGCCGGGACGAGGACGATCCCGCCGCCGACGCCCGCTGCGCTCGCCACGCTGCCGGCCGCGGCCCCGGTCGCGGCGAGGAACGGGGTGCCCGTCCGCAGCCGGTCGCGCCAGCCCGAGGTCTTCTTCGGGCGCTTGCCGGTCACCATCCGGTAGACCGCCCCCAGCAGGATCGCCGCGAGGACGATCTGGAAGACGCGCCCGCTGTACCACGGCTGCGTCGTCACGAAGAGCGTCATCCCCACGACGGCCGCCGCGCTGAACGCCCCGACGACGACCGCCACACGCCGCCCGATCAGCCCCGCGCCCCAGTGCGTCGCAGTCCCCGCGAGGGCCGTGACGAGCGTGCAGAACAGGCTCGTTCCCAGCGTGAGCGGCGCGATCAGGTCCGGGTCGACCCCGCGCGCGCTGTAGAAAAAGAAGAGCACCGGCGCAAAGATGATCCCGCCCCCGACACCGAGCAGCCCCGCCACGAACCCGCCGGCTACGCCTGCCGCGCCGAGAATCAGAATGTTGACCGGGTCCATGCGGCAGAGTCGGGGGTCGGAAAATCGAGGGCCGCTTCGTAGGAGCAAACGGCGTTCGCTCCAGCCGAGCCGGCTCGGTGCGGGAAAAAACGTAGGGGCGACGCACCGCGTCGCCCCCATTAGCGTGATCCCAAGATACGGTCCGGTTATTCGTCCGACAGCACCGCCCGGTAGGCCGCAGCGTCGCCGAGCAGGTCCAGCCCGCGGTTGAGCTGGAAGTCGTCGCGGAAGGACGCCTCGATCTGGGCGCTCTCGCCGAGGTAGCGGGCGAGGATCTCGCGGCGGAGGCGCTCCTTGAGGCGCGGCGCGTGGCGCGCGAAGTCGGCCTCTTTCTCGTCGGTGACCTCGGCGCGGAGGGCGTCGATCTCGTCGGCGGTCTCGGCGTAGCCGGCCCCGTCGAGGTCGTCGGCGAGCGCGTCGAGGGCCTGCTCGGCGCGCGTGCGGTAGGTGATCCCCTCGGCGTCGACCCAGGCCTGGAAGTCGCGGAGGTCGGCGTCGGTGACGGTGAGGGCGTCACCCGGGTCTTCGCGCGTGGCGGCGTAGCGGTTGGCGAAGAGGAAGAACGCGGCCTGCCGGACAAGGGCCTCCTCCAGCTCGCTCATCGCGCCGAGGCTCTCCTCGACGTCCGGCTCGATGCCCTTGCCGTCGTAGACCACGCGTCCGCCGGCGGTCGTGTAGGCGCGGCGGAGCGAGTCGGCGACCTCGACAGCGCGCCCGCCGGCGGTGTCGCGGGAATACTGGATCGCCTGGATGAGCCGCCCGCTCGGGGTGTAGTACTTCGCCGTCGTCAGCTTGAGCGAGGTGTGGTATGGGAGGCCCTTGACGACCTGCACGAGGCCCTTGCCAAAGGTCCGCTCGCCGACGACGATACCCCGGTCGTGGTCCTGCATCGCGCCAGCCACGATCTCGCTCGCCGAGGCGCTGCTGCCGTCCACGAGGACAACGAGCGGCACGTCGGGCGCAATCGGGGCCGAGCGGCTGCGGTAGACGCGCTCGCTCTCGGCGGCCCGGCCGCGCGTCGAGACGACCGTCGAGCCTTCGGGCAGGAAGAGCCCGGAGATATCGACCGCCGCTTCGAGGAGGCCGCCGGGGTTGCCGCGCAGGTCGAGCACGAGGCCTTGCAGGTCGCCCTCTTCCTGGAGCTTGCGCACCGCCGTCTCCACCTCGGAGGCGGCGTCGCGGGCGAAGCGCTCGAGCTTGACGAAGCCCACGCCGCCGGTGACGTACTCGGCGTAGGTGACGTTTTTGAGCTGGACCGTCGAGCGCGTCAGCCGGAAGTCGAGCGGCTCCATCTCGCCCTCGCGCTCGATGCGGACGCTGACCGCCGTGCCGGAGTCCCCCCGGAAGAGGTCGCGGATCTGGTCGGCGTCGAGGCCGTCGGTCGGCGTGCCGGCGATGCTGAGGATGATGTCGCCCGTGCGGACGCCCTGCTCGAAGGCGCTCGCGTCCTCGAACACCTGGAGCACGACCGTCCGCCCGCCGCGCTGCCCGACGGAGACGCCGACGCCGCCGTAGCGCCCGCGCGTGATAATCTGAATGTCCTCGTTGTCGGCCTCGTCGATGAAGACGGTGTACGGGTCGAGCGTCTGGAGCATCGCGTCGATCCCGGTCCGCATGAGCTGCTCCGCGTCGAGGTCGTCCACATAGCCGGTCGAGAGCTCCTCGTAGATCTTGCCGAAGATGGTGAAGTTCTTCTTGATCGCGAAGAAGTCATCGTCGGCTGGCCAGAACGCCCCGACGAAGACCCCGAGGGCAAGCGCGACGACGAAGACGGGGACGGCGATGCGGAGGGAGCGTTTCATGACGTGTTGGGTTCGGGTCTGTTCAGCGGGGAGGGAACGGAGGGCGGGGAGGGATTCGCGTACAGGCCCTTCTAATGTACCCTCCATTCGCTCCTTGCTCTCCGCGCTCTTTCTCTCGCCGTGCCCCTACGTTTGGTCCGGGCGTGTCCGCTCGCGCTCCTCCTCGCGGCGGCGCTTGGCCTCGGCCCGGAGGCGGCGGCGCTCGACGACGGTGGCGATCCAGATTGACCCCTCGTAGAGCCCGAGGATCGGGACGGCCATGATGATCTGGCTCAGCGGGTCCGGCGGCGTGAAGAACGCCGCGATGATGAGGATGATGACGAGCGCGAACTTCCGCACCTTCCGCAGCTTCTCCGGCGTGGCGACGCCGAGCTTGGCGAGGAAGTAGACCACGACGGGCAGCTCGAACAGCGCGCCCGCCCCGAACGTCCACATCAGGATCATCGAGAAGTAGCGCGCGATGTCGAACTCGTTGATGATCTGCTCCGAGATCTGGAAGTTGGCGAAGAACTGGAGCGCGAGCGGCGTCAGGATGAGGTAGCCGAAGGCGACGCCCGTCACGAAAAACATCGTCGCGAAGACCGAGATGAAGCGCAGCCCCCTGCGCTCGTGCGCGTACAGCCCCGGCTCGACGAACGCCCACGCCTGGTACAGCACGACCGGCATGGCGAGGATGATGCCGACCGCGAGGACCGTCCCGAAGTAGGCGAAAAACTGCCCCGTGATGGTCCGGTTCTGGAGGACGAGTTCGGTGGCGTCCATCTTGAAGACGCCGTACATGAAGAAGTCCGCCCGCGTCGGGGCCATCAGGAGTTCTTCGATCACCCAGTCGGTGAAGAAGAGGCACGCCACGGCCGACAGGACAATCGCGGCCAGCCCCTTGATGATCCGCCACCGGAGTTCCTCGAGGTGGTCCAGAAACCCCATCTCGGCCGCGACCCCGTCCACGACCGAAGGCGCCCCGTCGCCCGACGGCGCGGCGACGCGGGCGATGCGGGTCAGCTTGGACTTGAGGTCGAGCACGGTCTGGGCAGAGAAGATCGGAAGGGGTAAAGAACGGAAGACGGGCTCGGCGGTGTATCCTGGAATCTTCCGCTCCTCCGCTCTTCCTTTCTTCCGCTCCTAATCAGCGTCGGTCGCCGGACGAGGCGGCGGCGCGGGAGCCGTCGCGGAGGTTGAGTTCCAGCAGGCTCTCCACCCACAGGCCGTCCCCCTCGAGCCGGGCCTTGCCGCCGCTCCAGGTGAAGTTGAACAGCGTCAGCACGCCGGGCACCTCGAAGCCGTCCGAGCGGAGGAGCGCAATCGCCCGCGCCGCCGAGCGCCCGCTGTTGAGGATGTCGTCGACGAGCACGACGGGTTGGCTCCGGTCGATGGGCCCCTCTACGAGGCGGCGGCGACCGTACGCCTTGCGGCGCTCGCGGACGAAGCCGCCCCGGAACCGGGCGTGCCCCTCGTCGGCCGACGCGCCGAGGACCGAGCACACGATCGGGAAGGAGCCGTACCCAAACCCTGCGACCTGCGTGATGTCTCGCCCCCGAAGCCGCTCGGCGAGTACGTCGCCGATCTCGTCGAAGACCTCGCCTTCGAGCATCGGCATCCGCGTGTCGAGGAGCCAGCCGATGGGCTGCCCGCGCGGGTCGGTGATCGGCTCTTGGTCGCGGCGGACGAGGGCGCGCTGGTAGAGCTCGTGCCCCAACCGCGCCAGGGCCGACTCTGGAACCGTACTGAAATCGTTAGCCATGGGAAGGGACAGCAGCGCGTGTCGGGAGTAGCAAAAGAAAAACTACGGCTCGGGGTATTCGTTCCGGTAGGCTACCAAGAACGGAAGAGCGGAGGAGGGCGGTTCGGTCTGCCTCTCTTCCTCGCTTAGCCCGCCAGCACGCTGTGATCGTAGAGGGGGAAGCGCTCGGTGAGCACGAAGACCTCGCGGCGGACGAGCTCGCGCGCGCCCTCGCTGTCGCGCTTCGAGAGCACGCGGTCGATCAGGTCCACGACGTGGCGGAACTCGTCCGGCCCGAAGCCGCGCGTAGTCAGCGCCGGGGAGCCCACGCGGATACCGCTCGTCACAAACGGGCTCTCGGTGTCGTAGGGCACCATGTTCTTGTTGACCGTGATCTCGGCCTCGCCGAGGAGCGCCTCGGCCTCCTTGCCGGTCAGGCCCTTCGAGCGGAGGTCGATCAGGGCGAGGTGGTTGTCGGTGCCGCCGGAGATCACCCCGTAGCCGCGCTCGACAAAGGCCTCAGCCATCGCCCGCGCGTTCTCGACGACGCGCCGCTGGTAGTCCGCGAAGCCCGGCTCCAGGGCCTCGCCGAAGGCGACGGCCTTCGCCGCGATGACGTGCATCAGCGGCCCGCCGATCACGCCGGGGAAGACGGCCGAGTCGAGGAGTTCGCTGATCATCTTCGGCCGCCCGCTCTTCCACGTCTTGCCGAACGGGTTCTCGGTGTCGGTGCCGACGAGGAGCATCCCGCCGCGCGGGCCGCGGAGCGTCTTGTGGGTCGTCGTCGAGACGAAGTGGGCGTGGGGCAGCGGGTCGTTCAGGACGCCGGCGGCGATGAGGCCGGCCGGGTGCGCCATGTCCACCCACAGCAGCGCGCCCACCTCGTCGGCGATCGCTCGGAAGGCGGCGAAGTCGAAGTCGCGGCTGTAGGCGCTCGCGCCGACGGAGATCATCTTGGGGCGGACGGCCTTCGCCTTGTCGCGGACCTTGTCCATGTCGATCAGGCCGGTCTCCGGCTCGACCCCGTAGAAGTGCGCGTCGTAGAGGATGCCGGAGAAGTTGACCGGCGAGCCGTGCGTGAGGTGCCCTCCGTGGGCGAGGTCGAGGCCGAGCAGCCTGTCACCCGGCTCCATCATCGAGAGGTAGATGGCGTGGTTGGCCGTCGCGCCGGAGTGGGGCTGGACGTTCACCCACTCGGCCCCGAAGAGCTTCTTGGCCCGCTCCTGCGCGAGCACCTCGGCCTCGTCCACGACCTCGCACCCGCCGTAGTAGCGCTTGCCGGGCCGGCCCTCGGCGTACTTGTTGGTCAGCGGCGTGCCCATCGCCTGGAGCACGGCGCGGCTGGCGAAGTTCTCCGACGCGATCAGTTCGAGCCCGTCGTTCTGCCGGTCGATCTCGCGCTGGATGATGGAGTAGAGGTCGGGGTCCTGGAGGCGAAGGTCGTCCATGCTAGAGTCGGGAGTCGGAAAATCGAATCAGGGGAGGGGCGGGTCTGAGACCCGCCCGTACGTGCGAGATCAGTTGGAGCTCACAAGCTCGCCGGGCGGCCGATCTCGACGAACAGCCCGGCGACGCCGAGGAAGCGCCAGTGCTCGGCCTCGCGTGCGCGCCCGTCGAGGTCTAAGGTATACACGCTTGCGACGAGGTAGTTGTCCCGCTCGGCGAATCGTTTGACAAGTTCACCGGCCGCTAGGCTGCCGATTCCGCTGAGCAGACCGGCACCGGGCACGTCGTCCAGCCGGGCTTCTAGCTGGTCGGCAACGTTGTCCTCGGCGAAGTCAGCGAAGGCGTCCGGCCCCGGGTTCGTCACGGCGAGCACGACGACGAGGGCGACGAGAAGGAAGAGGCGCATGGGCGTGGTCTCGGGCTGGCGGCGTCTTGGACCTGTGCAACGGACGGCCGGGATTCGCGAAAGCCCCGGCCGCCGCGAAGGCAGCCGGGGCTCGGGGTAGGTGAGGCGTGAGCTTACGCCGTCTCGTCCTCGTCGACGACCTCGAAGTCCACGTCCTTGACCTCGGGGTCCGGCGCGGCGTCCATCTCCGGCGCAGTGGCAGACGCGCCGTCGCCGGCGGCCTCTTCCTGCTGGGCCTTGTAGAGGTCCTCGGAGGCCTCGCTCCAGGCGGCGTTGAGCTGCTCCATCGCAGACTCCGCCTCGGCGACGTTCTGCGCCTTGTGGACTTCCTTGAGGCGTTCGAGCGCGGCGTCGATCTTGCCGCGCTTCTCGGCCGGGAGCTTGTCGCCGTACTCGCTGAGGTTCTTCTCGGTCGAGAAGATGAGGGCGTCGGCGGCGTTGAGCTTGTCGGCCTGCTCGCGGCGCTGCTTGTCCTCGTTGGCGTGCTCGCGGGCGTCGCGGCGCATCTTCTCGATCTCCTCCTCGTTGAGGCCGGACGAGGCTTCGATGCGGATCGACTGCTCCTTGCCGGTCGCCTTGTCCTTCGCGGAGACGTTCAGGATGCCGTCGGCGTCGATGTCGAAGGTGACCTCGATCTGCGGCATCCCGCGCCGCGCCGGGGGAATCCCGTCGAGGTGGAAGCGCCCGATCGTGCGGTTGTCGACGGCCATCGTCCGGTCGCCCTGGAGGACGTGGATCTCGACCGACGGCTGGTTATCGGCCGCCGTCGAGAACGTCTCCGACTTCCGCGTCGGGATCGTCGTGTTGGCCGGGATGAGCGCCGTCATCACGCCGCCGAGCGTCTCGATGCCGAGGTTGAGCGGGGTCACGTCCAAGAGCAGCACGTCCTGCACGTCGCCCGAGAGGACGCCGCCCTGGATCGCCGCGCCGATCGCGACGACCTCGTCCGGGTTGACTGAGCGGTTCGGCTTCTTGCCGAAGAAACCCTCGACGACCTGCTGGATGGCCGGGATGCGCGTCGAGCCGCCGACGAGGATGACCTCGTCCACGTCGTTCTTGCTCAGGCCCGCGTCGGACAGCGCCTTCTCCATCGGCGGGATCGTCCGCTGCACGAGGTCGTCGACGAGCTGCTCGAACTTGGCGCGCGTGAGGTCGAGCGTGAGGTGCTTCGGCCCGTCCTGCGTGGCGGTGATGAACGGGAGGTTGACCGTCGTCTGCGTGGCCGAGGACAGCTCGATCTTGGCCTTCTCGGCGGCCTCCTTCAGGCGCTGGAGCGCCATCGGGTCGCTGCGCAGGTCGATGCCATCGGAGTTCTGGAACTCGTCGGCGATGTGGTCGATCAGGCGCTGGTCGAAGTCGTCGCCGCCGAGGTGGGTGTCGCCGTTGGTGGCCTTGACCTCGAAGACGCCGTCGCCGAGTTCGAGGACCGAGAGGTCGTAGGTCCCGCCGCCGAGGTCGTAGACCGCGACGACCTCGTCCTGGGCCTTCTTGTCGAGGCCGTAGGCGAGCGCGGCGGCCGTCGGCTCGTTGATGATGCGCTTGACGGTCAGCCCGGCGATCTGGCCGGCCTCCTTGGTCGCCTTGCGCTGCGCGTCGTTGAAGTAGGCCGGGACGGTGATGACGGCCTCGGTGACCTTCTCGCCGAGGTAGTCCTCGGCGGTCTGCTTGAGCTTCTGCAGCGTCATCGCCGAGATCTCCTGCGGCGTGTAGAGCTTGTCGTCGATCTGGACACGCGCCACGCCGCCGTCGCCCTTCTGGACGTCGTACGGGACGGTCTTGATCTCCTCGCCGACCTCGTCGAACTGGCGGCCCATGAAGCGCTTGATCGAGAAGACGGTGTTGTGGGGGTTGGTGATGGCCTGGCGCTTGGCCGGGGCCCCGACGAGCCGCTCGCCGTCCTTCTTGAAGGCGACGATCGACGGGGTCGTCCGCCCGCCCTCGGCGTTCGGAATGACGACCGGCTCCGCGCCCTCCATGACGGAGACGACGGAGTTGGTCGTGCCGAGGTCGATACCGATAATCTTGCTCATTGCTGTAGGGTGGGTTGCGGAAGGGAATCTGTCAAAACGGAAGAGGGGCCGGTCGTCCGGCCGGGACACGCTCTTTTCCAACAACGATGCCACGCGGCGCTGACGGACAGAATGGCAGAGAGGCTTCGGAATGGGAGGAACGGGAAGTGTGGGAGGAATGGGAAGGGGCTCGTTCTCGAGCAGCTCGCCATTCCTCCCATTCCCTCCATTCCTCCCACGCCCTATTTATATTCGGGGCGAAGCCCCGTCCTTATGAAGCATCTCCCCAACGTCCTCACGATCGGCCGGATCGTGATCGTTCCGGTCTTCCTCGTGCTCCTGTTCTCGGGCACGCTGGTGAGCCAGCTCGTGGCGACGGTGCTGTTCATCGTCGCGGCGATCTCGGACTACTGGGACGGTCGGCTCGCGCGCGAGTACGGCGTCGGCTCCCGGCTCGGGCAGTTCCTCGACCCGCTCGCGGACAAGGTGCTCGTCCTCGGCGCGTTCTTCGCCTTCCTCTTCCTGCCGGCCGACGCCGACGGCAACCGGCTGGCGGCCGGGTGGTGGTGGTGGGCCGTCGGGCTGATCGCGCTGCGCGACGTGGCGGTGACCGCGCTCCGGGCCTGGGCCGAGCGGCAGGGGCGCTCCATCCAGACGCGCTACGCGGCCAAGCTCAAGACGACCGTCCAGCTCACCTTCCTCATCGCCGCGCTCGTCTTCCTGACGGCTTCCAAGCTGACCCAGTTCGGCGGCTGGATAGGCGACCTCGGCGCGTACGCCGCCCTCGCGCTCTACAGCCCGGCGACCTCCGTGCTGCTGCTCGTGACGGTCGTGCTGACGCTCTGGACCGGCGCGCTCTACTTCACCCGCCAGCAGCCCACGCCGACGCTGTAGGCGCGGAAGAGCGGAGGTTGGGAAGAACGGAGGCCCTCACAGTCGGGCGAGAAGCTATCCCTCGTCCTCGCTTCCGCTCTTCCGCTCTTTCCCGCCTCCCTTCCTGTTTGCTGCGTCGAGTTCGCGGACGGTCTTGTAGAGCGTCGCGCCGGTCGCAACCGCGCTCAGCACGATGCCCACGAGCAGCAGCCACGGCGAGGTGCCGAGCCACGCGTCGGCGAAGTAGCCGAGGAGGACGAACAACAGCATCGAGATCAGAATCTCGATGCCGAGGCCGAGGTATGGGGCCGCCTCGGTCATGCTGGAGCCAAAGAGGCTCTGCGACGGCTTGGCGGGCTTGCGCTCGGGCGGGTCGGAGGCCACAGCGGAAAGGGCGGGACGGCAGACCTACGGCTGGCCGGCGGGCTGCGACGCGCGCTTGTCCTGAGGCGCCGCGTCCTTGCGGCCCTCGGTGACGGTCACGCCGGGGAGGTCGCGGCTGCGCTTCGGGAGGGCGCCGCCCATGTTGCACGTCCCGGAGAACGTCGCCCCGTCTTCGATCACGAGCTTGACCGTGTGGATGTTACCGTCCACGACAGCGGAGCTTTTGAGCACGAGGCGCTCCGAGATGAACACCTCGCCCTCGACGCGACCGGCGATGTCGGCGTGCGCCGAGCGGACCTCGCCCTCGACGGTGCCCTCCGGCGTCACGACGGTCTTGCCGTCGACGTTGATGTTGCCGATGACTTTGCCCGAGACCCGGACATCGCTGTTGGCCTTGAGGCCGCCTTCGATGACCGTTCCCGGTCCGATGATGTTGACCTGGCCCGGCGTTCCCGGGGCGTCGTTGCGGTGCTTGGGCATGGTGGTGGGCGCTGCGTCGTTTTTGAAGAGGGTCGTTGTGGAGGTGAGAGAGCCGATACACGGGTGGTGTGTTGCGTATCGGCTCCGGTGGGCGAATCTAAAGTCCGACCAGGTAGAGGCGTGGGTCCTGGGCGAGGCCGTTGCGCCACAGCTCGAAGTGGAGGTGGGGACCGGTCGTGATCTCGCCGGTGTTGCCGCTGAGCGCGAGGGCCTCGCGGCTGCGCACTCGGTCGCCGGTGCTCTTGAGGAGTCGGCTGTTGTGCTTGTAGACCGAAAGATACCCGTCGGCGTGCTGAACGGCAACGACGTAGCCGCCGTCGTTGGTCCAGTCCGCCGCGACTACGTAGCCGTCGCCGATGGCCCGGACCGTCGTCCCTTCCGCCACGGCCTTGTCGATGCCGTAGTGCCCGCGCGCCGCGTCGAAGCCGCGCGCGAAGAAGCCCTCGACGGGTGGGAGCGCCGGAAACTGGAGGCTGGCGAGGTAGGTCTCGACGGCCCGGCCGTCGCTCTCAGCCCGTCGGTCCGCCGCGAGCCGGTTGAAGGCGAGCGCCGGCTGCTCGTGGTCAGCCCAGTCGTCCGAGCGCGGCCCGGCCGGCACGTCGAGCGCCGGACGCTCGGCTGGAGCTACGACGTTCTCGACCGGCTCGTCGGTCACGGCCGCGGTGTCCGGCTCCCCGACGATGGCGTAGCGCAGCCGCTCCAGGTACTCGCCTTGAAGCGCGAGCGAGTCTGCCAGCGCGGCGGCCCGCACCGCGTTCTGCTCGGCAGTCTCGCGCAGCACCTCGGGGTCGGGCCCCAGAAACAGCGTGCGGACCGGAGTCAGAAAGACGAGCGCGAACAGGAGTAGCGCCAGCCCGGCCGACGCGCCGGCGACGAGGTAGAGGATGCGCCGGGGCCGGAAGACGTACTGGCGGGGGTTTTCTACACCGCTCTCGTCGACGACGATGACGGTGCGGGGCTCGTCTGGTCCTCTGGCGAGGTCCAGCAAAAAAGAAGTCATAGGGCGAAGACGTGCGAGAGCGTTCAGGGGTACGCAGCGGAGTATCGGCACCATTTCATGGTATCCACAAACGCGGTGCGCTAAATTATTCCCTTCGCAGCCCAATGAAGATGGTGCCCGCAGGGCCGGGTGCCGGACCGACCTCCTTTCCCCACTCCCGCATGCCTCAGCACAAATCCGCAGAAAAGCGCGTCCGCCAGAACGCGAAACGCCGCGCCCGCAACCGGTACCACAAAGTGCGCGTCCGCACGCTCGTCAAGCGACTCGAAGGTACGGAAGACCGCACCGAGGCCGAAGCCCTGCTCAGCGAGGTCAAGGGCACGCTCGACCGCATGGCCACCAAGCGGATCATCACCCGCAGCAAGGCGGCACACACCAAGAGCCACCTCGAGAAGCTGGTAAACGCGCTCTAGCTCACCTCGCCCGGCGGCCTAGCCACCCGGCACGACGGACCGGCGACCTCCCGGCACCGCCTACGCCGGACGGAACCGCGTCTCTCGCTCCTCGGTTGATGCCGCAGTCCGGCTGCCAGGGCCGGCGCTCCCACCTCTGCCTGTCCCGGCTCCGACGCACCCCACGAAACGGTCGCCTGCCCTCGCCCCTCCGCACATCTTTGTAGAAAAGCGAGGCCGAGCCCCCGTTTTATTGCCAGTCTCCGTATTATTTCGCCTGTTCCGTGCCCAGGGTTCTCCCGGCACGACCGCGAATATCGTTCGGCCCCGGTCGGACCTCTTTGCCCCACCCCCAGTCACCTCCTCTAACGCCAACACCCCAAGGAGCAGACACTATGACCAAGCGTCTACAATCTCCGCTCTTGCTGGCTTTTGCGGCCATGTTCCTCTTCGCCTCCACGGCAGATGCACAGGTCCAGCGCCCGTTCAAGACCATCTACATCAGCGCCTACGGCGGCCTCGGCCTCTACGGCGGCGACCTCGACGGCAACCCAAACAACGACGCTGGCAACCTGTTCGACGAGCCGGGCTGGGCCGTCGCCGGTGAACTGGGCTATCAGTTCACGCCGTCGCTCGGCTTCGGCGTTGCCTTTAACTACGGCAACTACCCAGAACTCCAGTTCCTCGGCGATTCCAGCGACCCGACTCGGCAGTTCACCGACGTCGTGGAGTCGCGCTCGCAGATCCAGGCCGCCTTCCGCTACTACCTCTTCCCCTCGTCGGGGATCACCCCGTACGTGCGGCTCGGCGTGAGCTACGCCTTCGAGCCGGACTACAGCGAAGTCACCGACGCGCCGCCTGGCGTCGGAGACGAGACCACCGACGGGTGGGGCCCCCTCGTCGGCGGCGGGCTTGACCTGCTGCTCGGCAGCAAGTTCTCCCTCTTCCTCGAAGCCAATGCGTCGTTCCTCTTCCCGGACAACGCCATTGATGGCACCAACCCTGGCGCGAGCGCCGGCGTGAACGACGACGCGGACTTCGACTGGCTCGGGATGGCAGGTGGCGGCTTCCGCTTCTGGCTCCGCTCGCCGGTTACCGCTGTCGAGGCCACCATCGACTGCGCCACCTCGCTCGAGATCGGCCAGTCCGGGACGTTCACGGCCTTCGTCAACGACGACGCGACCGGCCCGCTCACCTACATGTGGGACTGGGGCGACGGCTCGACCTCGGACGGCCTCGTGGCCAGCCACAGCTACGCCAGCGCAGGCACCTACACCGTCAGCTTCACCGCGACGGGCCCGTCCAACTCTGACGCCGAGACGTGCCTCGTGACGGTCAACGAGCCGCCCGCCGATGCCCCGGCGCTCTCCGCCTGCCGCGCCACGCCGTCGACGGCCAACGTCGGCGAGACGGTCAGCTTCTCGGCCACGGCCGAGGGCACGCGCCCGATCACCTTCGCCTACGACTTCGGCGACGGCAACACGGCCAGCACGCTCAACGCGACCAACGTCTACAACGAGGTCGGCACCTACAACGTCACGCTGACGGCCACCAACGAGGTCGGCTCGGACACATGCACGATGACCGTCACCGTCGTGGACCGCTTCTGCGACGAGGTCACCGAGCTCAACACGGTGTTCTTCGACAGCAACGTGAGCACGCTCGACGATGAGGCCATGAGCCGCCTCGACGAGAACCTCGCGGTCCTCGACCGGTGCCCGGACATCTGCGCGGTCGTCAACGGCTACACCGACAGCCGCGAGCGGGACCGCCTGCGCCTGTCCGAGCGCCGCGCCGCCGCCGTGGAGGCGTATTACCTCCAGAACGGCATCGATGCGGACCGCATCATGACCCGTGGCCTCGGCGTCGCACCGGACGACAACTTCAAGGAGGACGGCGGTGCCGGCAGCCGCCGCGCCGAGTCCATCCCGACCGACTGCGACGACATGATGGACATGGATGACGACGACGGTATGTAGGCCGTCCCATCCTGCCGTTGCGCAGTGACGCCGGCGGGCCTGCGGAGCACCATGCTCCCGCAGGCCCGCCTTTTTTAGTCGGGGGCCGGGAGCCGCGAGCAAGGTCGTTACCTTCTGTCCTCCGTCCCTTGTCTTCTGGTCTACCGATCCATGCCCGGCTTCGACGCTGCCGCCCGCGAGCGGCTCGCCCGCCAGCTCAAGGCCGAAGCGCGTCGCCTCGGCTTCGACGCGTGCGGCATCGCCAAAGCGGAGCGGCTCGACGCCGAGGCGGAGCGCCTGGAGCAGTGGCTCCTTGACGGCCGCCACGCCTCTATGCGGTGGATGGAGAACCATTTCGAGAAACGCGTCGACCCCCGCCGGCTCGTCGACGGCGCGCAGTCGGTGGTCTCCGTCCTCCACACCTACTACCAGCCCGCCGAGCGCCCCGAGGACCCGGCGGTCGGGAAGATCAGCCGCTACGCCTGGGGCGACGACTACCACACCGTCGTCAAGGACAAGCTCTACGCGCTCTACCACTGGCTCGACGAGGCCGCGGGCGGCATCTCGGGGCGCGTCTTCGCAGACTCGGCCCCGGTGCTGGACAAGGCGTGGGCGGCGCGGAGCGGGCTGGGCTGGATCGGCAAGAGCACGATGCTGCTCAACCGGGACCTCGGCTCGTTCTTCTTCGTCGGCGAGCTGATCGTCGACGTGCCGCTGGCGACCGACGGGCCCATCGCTGACTACTGCGGCTCCTGCACCCGCTGCCTCGACGCCTGCCCGACCGGGGCTCTCGACGCGCCCTACCGGATCGACGCGAACCGGTGCATCTCCTACCTCACGATCGAGCACCGGGGCGAGACGCTGCCCGAGGGAATGGACAGCGAGATCGGCAACTGGATCTTCGGCTGCGACATCTGCCAGAACGTGTGCCCCTGGACCAAGTTCAGCCAGCCGACCGACGAGCCCCGCTTTGCCCCGCGCCCCGGCGTCACCGACACCGAACTGCAGGAGTGGGCCGAGCTCGACCTCGACGCCTTCCGCGAGCGCTTCCGGCACAGCCCGGTCAAGCGGACCAAGTTCGAGGGGTTCCAGCGTAACGTCCGCGCAGCGATCAGGAATATGGAGGGCGTGGAGGGGTAGGGGGACGGTTCCAAGTGTGAGTGGAGCGATGCTAGGCCCGGCTGACCTAGACAAGGTTCGACGTGTGGGAATGCGGGAGGCTGGGGGTGTGGGGGGACGAACCGCTCCCACACCCCCGTACTCTCACACGCCGGTTTGCCCTCCTCGCCGATCTTCCCCAACCTCTCATCCGTCGGCGCGGGGAAGCGTGATCTCGAAGGCCGTCCCTTCGCCCTGCGTGCTCTCGACGGTGATGGTCCCGTCCATCGCCTCGATGAGGCGCTTGGCGAGTGCCAGGCCGAGGCCGGAGCCGTCGTAGTCCCGGTTGAGCCGGTTGTCGCCCTGCGAGAACGGCTCGAACATGTCGGCCACGTAGTCCGGAGCCACCCCGATGCCGGTATCCTCCACGCGGAGGTGGACGGCGTCCGGCGCACTCTCCGTTGCGACCCGCACCCGCCCCTCGTCGGTGAACTTGGCGGCGTTCGAGAGGAGCTGCTCCAGCACGCTCCCGAGGCGGCCCGCGTCGCCGAGCACGACCGGGTCGGCCGGGTCGAGATCGAGGACCAGGTCCAGGTCCCGGTCGGCGAGCGCCGGTGTGTGCTGCCGGACAGCGGCCTCGACTACCGGGTGCAGGGCGACGGGGTTGTGCTCCACGTCTACCCGCCCGCTCTGCAGCGTGGCGAGGTCGAAGATGTCGTTGATGAGACGGAGGACCTTCCGGGACCCTTCGCGGATCGTGGTGGCGAACTCGGCTACGACCGGCGGTGGGTCGTCGAGCTCGGCGACCTCTTCCAGCAGCAGGTCGGCGAAGCCGTTGATGGCACCGAGCGGGGTGCGGATCTCGTGGCTCATCATCGAGAGGAAGGAGGACTTGACGCGCGTGGCCGAGGCGGCGTCCTGCTTTGTGCGGATGAGGTCGGCCTCGGTCTCGCGGGCCTCGGTCACGTCCGAGAGCACCCCGGCCACGACGAGGCGGCCGGCATGGTCGCGGCGCGGCGTGGCACTCTCGCGCAGCCAGCGGACGCTGCCGCCTGCGGTCTGGACGCGGTAGACGAGGCGGCTCTCGTGCTCCGCGCGGAGCGTGCGGTTGTGGCGCGCAAACGCGGTCCGGTCGTCCGGGTGCACGAGAGTGCCTCGCCACGAGCACGCGCCGTCGAGCACCGCGCCGGCCCGGTAGCCGGTGATGGTCTCGACCTGGTCGCTCAGAAACGAGTAGGTGCGCTCCCCGTCCGGCCCGAACCAGAACGAGAACAGGCAGTCCTCGATGCTCGCCACGATCCGCCGGTACCGGGCCTCGGCGCAGAGGCCGGCCCAGAGCGTCTGGACGAGGACGCCGAGGCGGCCGAGCGCAGCAGACTCCGTCCGGGTCCAGCGCTCGCCCTCGGTGTCGCGCAGCATCAGCAGGACGCCGCCCTGTGCCTCGACGGCGTGGAACGGCAGCGCGACCGCCTCGCAGGCACCGACGGCGGCGAGGAAGTGGCGCAGCCGAGGCGCTCCGAGTTCCGTGTGCGCATACGCCAGCGGGCTCCCCGCGACGACGGGCAGAAGCTGGGCGTCGAGGCGCAGCGGAGGCGTTGCCTGGTCGTTTGCCCTGCGGTTCCATCGTGCGGTCTCCAGGTAGACACCCCGCGTATCGTCGAAGAGGAGCACGGCGGCGTGGTCAGACCGGGTGGTCGCCCCGAGGATGCCGGCAGCCTCTTCCAGAAAGTCAGCTGGGGAAGACTGGGAGCGGGCCGCGTGGTGAAGCTCCGGCTCGGCCTCGTCGTAGCGGCGAAGCAGCGCAAGCTCCTCGTCGCGCGCGCGCTCGGCAGTGATGTCGGAGACCGTCAGCACGGCCCCGACCGTGCCGTGCTCCGGGTGCTGGATTGGGGTGCCGTGGATGCGGAGGACACGCTCCGCGCCGTCGTGCCGCCGGAACGGGAGGTCGCTTCCGCCGAGCGGCTGCCCGTCGGCCAGCATCTGGTCTACGAGCCCGGCGAGCGATGGGTCGAGGCCGCCGACCTCTGCGATCCGCTGCCCGATCCAGGCCGCCTCCGGGTCCTCGCCCGTGATTGCGCGAAGCTGGTGGTTCTCGAACGTGACGACGCCCTCTGCGTCGAGGTGGGCCAGCCCAATGGGGCTCTGTTCGAGAAACGTCTGGTAGAGCGCCTCGCTCTGAAAGAGGGCGTACTCTACCTCGCCGAGTGCCTCCTGCGCGCTCTCACCGGTAGGAGGTTGAGGAAGCGCAGCGTTACGATTCGTGACATCCATTGGGCAGAGCGGGAGCGAAAACGGGGACAGGCGCACAGCACGTCCGTTCCTCAAGGATGAGGCCGTACTTCCGTCTCCCGCCGCTCGCGCGGGACGATCACGAACAGCCACACGACGCCGGTGGCGACCTGCACGAGGGCGAAGACGAGGAACAGCGTCTGCAGGTCGGCCACCTCGGCCTCCATCAGCCACGCGGCCGCCAGCACCGACGCCGACTCGACGAGTGTGACGAGGAGCCAGTCCGTTGCGAAGACGCGGCCCCGGAAGCGGTCCTCGGTGCGCTGCTGGAGGAGGACCGTCGAGAGCACCCAATTGGCCCCGCTCGCGGCGTGCGCGAAGAGGACGAACGCGATAATGGCCGGCAGCGTCCCGGCGAAGCTGACCGCGGCGTACCCGACCCCGCTCGCGGCGATGCACCAGCCGAGGACGGCCGGCCACGTTGCCGTGTCGCGGAAAACGGCGCGGGCGAGGATCGGCCCGATGCCGGTGCCCAGCCCGCGCGCGGCGAAGAGTAGCCCGATCCCGGTCGCCGGCTGGTCCGGCATCACGACGCCCGCAAGCAGGATCAGCAGGAACACCGTCGCCCCGCCGCCGACGGCCCACGAAGCCTTTGCGAGTGCGATCCGCCCGACGCGCGGGACCTCGCGGAGGCGCTGCCAGCCCTCGGCGATCCGGCGGAGCCCGTCGCGCACCGGCGTCGCTGTCGGCTCGGCGGCGTCGGTGTCCTGGGGGATCGTGGTCCGCGCGATGAACCACGCCGAGAGGAGGTACGTCCCGCTGTCGAGCACGAAGACGGCCTGCGGCCCGAGCGCGTCCACGGCTAGGCCGCCGACGGCCGCCCCGACGGCCAGCATCACCGACCACGTCGCCGACGAGAGCGCGTTCGCCGTCAGCAGGTCCTCCTCGGCCACGATGTTCGGGAGCGACGCGCTCTTGGCCGGGTTGAAGAACGCGCTCACCACGATCTGGAGCGTCGTGAGGGTGTAGAGGAGCGCCAGCCCGCCGCCCACCGGGACAAGCAGAAACCCGAGGACGATCGCGGCCCGGACGAGGTCGGCCCCGATCATCACGCGCCGCCGGTTGAGCCGGTCCACGACGAGGCCCGCCACCGGCGAGGCGAGCGCGAGCGGCAGCAGCTTGGCGATAAACACGAGCCCGAGCGCGAGCGCCGAGCCGGAGATCGTCTCGACGGTCCGGTAGAGCGCGATCGTGTTGAACCAGTCGCCGAAGAGCGAGATGACGTTGCCCAGCCACAGCCGCCGGAAGTTGACGTTCGTGCGGACGAGCGCGACGTAGCCAGTTGCAGGAGTCGTGTCTGTGTTCGCCACGAGGGAGGTGAATCAGGCGTAGGGGCGCAGCATGCTGCGCCCGTACAGGATCATCCCGACGCCGGAGCCGCTTCGGGCCGGAGGAGCGGGAAGAGGATCACGTCGCGGATCGAGTCCTGGTTCGTCATCAACATCGCGAGGCGGTCGATGCCGACGCCGAGGCCGGCCGTCGGGGGCATGCCGTATTCGAGCGCGCGGAGGTAGTCCTCGTCGATCTGGCGCGTGGCCTCGTCGTCGCCTTCGGCAGCGAGGCGGGCTTGCTCCTCGAAACGGGCGCGCTGGTCGAGCGGGTCGTTGAGCTCGGAGAACGCGTTGCAGATCTCCTTCCCATTGCAGATGACCTCGAACCGCTCGGTCAAACCGGGCTTGTCGCGGTGCCGCTTCGCAAGCGGCGAGAGCTCGACCGGGTAGTCGGTGACGAACGTCGGCTGGATCAGCTTCGGCTCGACGTGCTCGCCGAAGATCTCGTCGATCAGCTTGCCGGTCCCCATCGAATCGTCCACCTCGATCCCCAACGCTTTCGCGGCAGCGGCGACCTCGGCCCGGTCCTTCTGGTAGAGGTCGTGCCCCGTGTGCTCCTCGATGGCGTCGAGGAGCGGGACGCGCCGCCACGGGCGCTCGAACGAAATGGTGGTGTCGCCGTGCTGCACTTCGGGGGTGCCGTGGAGCGCGACCGCGACGCCTGCGATCATCTCCTCGACGAGGTCCATCATCCACTGGTAGTCCTTGTAGGCCACGTAGAGTTCGAGCATCGTGAACTCCGGGTTGTGGAAGCGCGAGAGGCCCTCGTTGCGGAAGTCCTTGGCGATCTCGTAGACCCCGTCGAACCCGCCGACGATGAGGCGCTTGAGGTAGAGCTCGTCCGCGATGCGCAGGAAGAGCGGCATGTCGAGCGCGTTGTGGTGCGTCGTGAACGGCCGCGCCGCCGCGCCGCCGTAGAGCGGCTGGAGCGCCGGCGTCTCGACCTCGACGTAGCCGCGCGCGTCGAGGAAGCGGCGGATCTCGGAGACGAGCGCGGCCCGCTGCCGGAAGACGCCGCGCACCTCGGGGTTGACCACGAGGTCGACGTAGCGCTGGCGGTAGCGGAATTCCTTGTCCGTGACCTCGTTGAACGTCTCGCCGTCGGCCTCCTTCGGAAACGGGATCGGCGCGAGGCCCTTCGCCAGGAGCACGAGTTCGTCGGCCTCGACCGAGACCTCGCCCATCTTGGTGCGGAAGACCGTGCCGCGCACGCCCACCACGTCGCCGATGTCGAGGAGCCGCTTGACGACGGTGTTGTAGAACCCCTCGGGTTCGCCCGGCGCCTGGAGGTTATCGCGCTTGAGGTAAAGTTGGACCTTGCCCGTCTCGTCGATCAGGTCCGCGAACATCACCTTGCCCTTGCCGCGAATCGAACGGAGTCGCCCGGCGACCGTGACGCGGATCGGCTCGGTGCCGTCGGCGCTCGGGTCGTGCAGGGCGTCGTCGTAGGCGTCGAGAATCTCGGCGGCGTGGTGGGTCACGTCCCACGTCGCGGCGGGGTAGGGGTCGATGCCGAGGTCGCGGAGCGCGTCGAGGGCGTCGCGGCGGACGCGCTCCTGTTCGGTCAGGTCGGGCATGGCGGGGGTCGGTCGGGGAGGGCTACGAAAATAGAGACGCCCCGGAGAGCGTCTCTGGTCCATCTCGTGAATACGGTAGGGGCGACCCTCGTGGTCGCCCCACACGGTCTAGTCCTGCGCCTGCTCGAAGAGGTAGGCGTAGTCGCCGTAGCCCTCGGCGAGGAGCTGGTCGGCCGGGACGAAGCGGAGGGCAGCCGAGTTGATGCAGTAGCGTAGGCCGGTCGGCTCCGGCCCGTCGGGGAAGACGTGCCCGAGGTGCGAGTCGGCCCCGGCGGAGCGGACCTCGGTGCGGACCATCCCGTACGATCGGTCCTCGACGTCGACCACGTTCTCGGCGACGAGGGGCTGGGTGAAGCTGGGCCAGCCGGTGCCGGATCGGAACTTGTCCGTCGAGGAAAACAGCGGTTCGCCGGATACGATGTCCACGTAGATGCCGGGGGCCTTGTGGTCCCAGTATTCGTTGCGGAAGGCAGGTTCGGTGCCGTCCTCCTGCGTCACCTTGTACTGCATCGGCGTGAGGAAGTCGCGGAGGGTGTCTGCGGCTGCAACCTCGGCGGCCTCAGCGGTCGCCTCATCCTGCGGCGCGCGGTCCGGCGACTGCGCAAAGGCGACGGCAATCATCACGAGGCCGGCGAGCGCGAGGAGGGGGAGAAACAGTTGGCGTGACATAGCTAGCGTCGGGTCAGGTGGGTGGGGGAAGCCAGAATCGTTCAGCCGAGCGGTCCGGGCTTGCCGGCGAGGTCGCCCCACAGCTCTTCGAGGCGGGCGTCGCGGCGGCAGCCTGCGCGGTACGAGTAGTAGCGGTCGGGGTTGGTGCGGTAGAAGTCCTGGTGGTAGTCCTCGGCCTCGTAGAACCGCGTCGTCGGCTCGACGGTCGTCGCAATCGGGTCCTCGGCGCGGGCGCTAAGCGTGGCGAGCGACGCCTCGGCGACGGCCTGCTGCTCGTCGTTGAGGTAGAACAGGATCGAGCGGTACTGCGCGCCCCGGTCGCAGAACTGCCGGTTCACGGCGAACGGGTCGATGTTGTGCCAGAAGACCTCGACGAGCGTCTCGAAGCTAACCACCTCCGGGTCGTAGATCACGCGCACGGCCTCGGCGTAGTCGGTGCGCCCGTTCGCTACCTCCTGATAGGTGGGGTCGGGCGTCGTGCCGCCGTCGTAGCCGGAGACGGCCGAGAATACGCCGTCGAGCTTCTCGTAGGGCGGCTCCATGCACCAGAAGCAGCCGCCGGCGAAGATAGCCGTGTCGGCGTCGGCCGTCGGCTCAGTGTCGAGACTGACGGGCTCGACCTGGACGACGTCGGTCGAGGCGCCGGGACTGGTGCAGGCGGTGAAGAGGAGCCCAAACAGGGCTACCAGGGCGAGGGAGGCAGAACGTATCATCGTGCAGCGCGGTAAGTGGGTGCCGGGTAAACGACGCGTCCCGCGCCTGCGTTGCCCCCGGCGTGTGAAATAACGCGTCCGTTTCTGTCACGTATCTGTCACGAGCGCCATGAATCACACCGCATCGTACGACGCCGTCGTCGTCGGGTCGGGGCCGAACGGGCTCGGCGCGGCGATCACACTCGCCGAGGCCGGGCAGCGCGTCGTCGTGCTGGAAGCGAACGAGACGGCCGGCGGCGGCGTCCGCTCGCTCCCTCTCACCGAGCCCGGCTTCGTCCACGACTTCGGGGCGGCGGTCTTCCCGTTCGGGATGGGGTCGCCGTTCTTCCGGCGGCTCCCGCTGGAGCGCTACGGGCTGCGGTGGGTCCACCCGGACCTTCCGCTCGCGCACCCGCTCGACGGTGGGCGGGCGGCGCTGATGTACCCGTCGCTCGGCGAGACGGCGGAGCACCTCGGCCACGACGGCGCGCGCTACCGGCGGCTCCTCGGCCCGACCGTCCGGGCGTGGCCGAAGCTCGCCGAGGAGATCCTCGGGCCGGTGCTCCACGTCCCACGGCACCTCGTCACGCTCGCGCGCTTCGGGCTGCCGGCGCTGCTGCCGGCCTCGGCGGTGGCGGCGCTCTTCCGCACCGAGGAGGCGCGGGCGCTGTGGGCGGGCTGCGCGGCGCACGCAGCGCTGCCGTTCTCGGACATCGCCTCGGCGGCGGTCGGGCTCGTGCTGATGGGCGTCGGGCACCGCGCGGGCTGGCCGGTCCCCGAAGGCGGAGCGCAGTCGATCACGAACGCACTCGTGGCGCACCTCGAAGCGCTCGGCGGCGAGGTCGCGTGCGGCGAGCGGGTCGAGGCGTGGGAGGACCTGCCGCACGCAAAGGCGGTGCTGATGGACACGGCCCCGGAGACGCTCCTCCGCGTCGCGGGCGACCGCCTGCCGGCGAGCTACCAGACGGCGGTGCACCGCTTCGAGCGCGGCCCGTCGGCGTTCAAGCTGGACTACGCACTCGACGGGCCGGTGCCGTGGGCGAACGCCGATGTGGCTCGCGCCGCGACCGTCCACCTCGGCGGGACGTTCGAGGAAATCGCCGAGGCCGAGGCCGCCGTCGCGGACGGGATTGTCCACCCGCGCCCCTACGTTCTCCTCGCGCAGCCGACCCTCTTCGACCCGACGCGCGCGCCGGAGGGCAAGCACACGCTCTGGGCCTACGGGCACCTCCCGTTTGGGTCGAGCGTGGACTACGCCGACGAGATCGAGGCGCAGATCGAGCGCTTCGCGCCGGGCTTCCGCGACCGCATGATCGCACGCCACGCGATGGCCCCGGCCGACCTGGAGCGGCGCAACGCCAACCTCGTCGGCGGCGACATCTTCGGCGGGTCGCAGCACCTCGGCCAGGTCGTGGCCCGGCCTCGGCTCCGCCCGCAGCCCTACCGCACCGGCGCGCCCGGCCTCTACCTCTGCTCGGCCTCGACACCGCCCGGTGCCGGTGTCCACGGGATGTGCGGCGTCCGGGCAGCACAGGTTGCGCTCCGGGACGTGTTCGCGTGATGCAAGCGCGAAAGAGCGAAGGATCGGACGAGCGGAAGAGGCTCAGGGGTCGCCGCCTCGCTATCTTTCCCGCTTCCGCTCGTCCCCGCTTTCGCTCCTGAACCATGCCCCTCGTTGCCATCGTCGGCCGCCCGAATGTCGGGAAGAGCACGCTCTTCAACCGGCTCACCGAGCAGCGCCAGGCCATCGTCCACGACGAGCCCGGCGTGACGCGCGACCGCGTCTACGGCGAGGCCGAGTGGACCGGGCGGACCTTCGACCTCGTCGACACCGGCGGGTTCGTCCCGCGCTCGGCGGACCGGTTCGAGGCTGCGATCCGCGAGCAAGTCCAGATCGCGCTCGGCGAGGCCGATGCGGTCGTCTTCGTCGGCGACGTGATGACCGGCATCACCGACCTCGACCAGGAGATGGCGACCGTCCTGCGGCGAACCGAGAAGCCCGTCTTCGTCGTCGCCAACAAGGCCGACAGCGCGACCCGGCGGCTCGACGCGGCCGAGTTCTACAACCTCGGCCTCGGGGAGGTCTACCCGGTCAGCGCCGCCAACGGCATGGGCACGGGCGACTTCCTCGACGACCTCGTGGCGGCCCTCCCCGAGGAGGCAGAGAACGAGGCCCCCGACGCGCCGCGCATCGCCTTCATCGGCCGCCCGAACGTCGGCAAGTCGTCGCTCACGAACGCGCTCCTCGGGAAAGAGCGCAGCATCGTCACCGAAATCAGCGGGACGACCAGGGATTCAATTGACGTGCTCGTCGAGCACAACGGGCAGGAGGTCGTGCTCGTCGACACCGCCGGGCTGCGGCGGAAGGCCCGCGTCCACGAGAACGTCGAGTTCTACTCCGCGCTCCGCACCGAGCGCGCCGTGCAGAGCTGCGACGTGGCGGTCGTGCTCCTCGACGCGTCGCTCGGGCTGGAGGCGCAGGACGCGCGCATCGTCCGCCAGGCCGACGAGATGAAGAAGGGCATCGTGATCGCCGTCAACAAGTGGGACCTCGTCGACAAAGAGACCAACACGGCGCGGGATGTCGAGCGCGGCATCCACGAGCGCCTCGGCACGCTCGACTTCGTCCCGGTCGTGTTCATCTCCGCCCTCACCGGGCAGCGCAAGGAAAAGGTGCTCGACGTCGCGCTCCGGGTGGCTGCCGAGCGCGCCAAGCAGGTCCCGACGGCGCGGCTGAACGAGGTCGTCGAGAAGGCCGTGCAGCGCCACCACCCGCCCTCAGCGAATGGCCGCCAGGTACGGATCAAGTACGCCACCCAGGTCCGCACCGAGCCGCCGGTCGTCGCGTTCTTCAGCAACTACCCGCAGGGTGTGAAGGAGGCGTACCGGCGCTACCTGGAGAACAAGCTCCGCGAGGCGTTCGGGTTCGAGGGCGTCCCGCTCACGCTCTCGTTCAAGCAGAAGTAGGGGTTTGATTAATCAAACCCCTACCGCCGCCGCCCTCCTGCTGCTCGCTCTGCTGGCAGCCTCAGCGCAGGCGCAGCCGGACTTCCGGCCGGTCGTGCTCACGGGCGAGCAGACGCCGCGCCTGCTCGGAGCCGCCCCGGACGAGGTCGTGGCGTTCGCGTTCCGCGACGGCGGGTTCGTCCCGATTCCCGTGCAGGTCGACGAGCGCTTCGTCTACGACCTAGCGGCGGCCTATCCGCCCGACCTCGAACCGCGCGACTGCCCGCGCCGCGCGTGGTGCCGTGACCTCCAGGGCCAGGTTGTCGGTGTCGGCTATGCCGATCCGGGTACCCACGTCGGGGCCGATCCCGACCCGGCGTTCGACGCGCTCGACGAACTCGCCCTCATGCTCCGCGACTTCGGCGAGGCTACCGAGACGGACCCGCCCGGCGTCGATCCGGCGAGCCGGACGGTGGTAGAGGTCGAGGTTGAGGGGGCGATTCGCTTCGCCTACCTCTATCGCCGCACCGATGCGCCGAAGATCGACGCGGGCTATGTCGCCTACGCGTTCGCGCTCGAGAGCGGGCCGTACCTGGAGACCTACGACCACAGCGGGCGGCGGCCGCCCATCCTCGGGTTCCCCTACGGCTTCCCGTCCGGCACGCGCGTCGGCTCCAACCCGGAGGACTCGCACGTCACGACGGCGCACTACCGCCTCGGCTTCGCCGACCGGTGGATCGCGGACGACCTGCGCCTGGCGGGCGGGCCGGACCTCCTCGACGTGGACATGATCGGGTTCGGGCTGGGCATCTGCTGGCGGACGCCGTACACGGCCTCGCTGAGCGAAGGCGCGTTCACCGTCAACCGGAGCGGGCCGGTGCGGGCGCTCCGGGGCGCGGTCGGGTTCAACAGCGGGCCGCTCGTCGAGCAGACGTGGGTGTTCTACGACCGGATGATCGAGACGCGCTCGGCGCTGCGGGTCCACCCGGTCCCCGGCGTGATGAGCTACCTCGACCTCAGCGAGGCCGCGCGCGGGATGACCTACACCGACGCGAACCACTCCTACGGGGTGCCGGTGGACGGCGCGCCGGACGCGCTGCGCGACGAGGCCCCGACGTGGCAGGCGGTCTCCGGGCCGCAGGGTACGCTGGTCACGCACCACGCCCTCGCCACCGGCACCTTCACACCCGCCGTCAGGAGCTACTACGAGGACGACCGCCGCCCCCACTACGCGGCCTGCGTCGGCGACGACGGGTTCTACGGCGCGCACGGCTTCCGCGTCGCCGAGACAATTCCGAACACGGACCCGCGCCAGGGCGAGGCCGTCCGGCTCGGCCTAACGCGGCGGATCGTGGTCGGCGGTGCGGTGGAGGAGACGGTAGCCGCGCTCCAGACCTCGCTCACCGTCACCGTGCGCTGAGATGCTACTTCGCCTGCTGCCCCTCGCTTTCGTCGCCCTCGCGGTCGTACAGTTCGTGCTCGGGCGGCCGCTCGTCGGCGGGAGCTACGGCGCGATTGCGCTCGGGCTGGGGCTCTACGGCTCCGGCGCGAGGCAGGGCGTTCGGCCGCTCCAGTGGTTCGGCGCGGGCATTGCCGCCTTTGCCCTCGTCATCCTGCTGTGGGCCGCGTTCGGACGCTGAGCTCTAGGCCAGTACCACCTCCTCGAGATCGCAGAGCGCCGAGGGCGCGAGGTCGGCACCGTTGGGCCAGACGGCGGTGCCGCAGACGGGGTCCACACTCACGCGGCCGAAGTAGGCCGGATCGCGCAGCGGCTCGAACACAGGACCGCCGACCTGCTCCACGAGCGGCAGCGCGTCCACCGTGCGGGTCTCGCCCGTGCTGAAGACGAGGCGAAGGTGATGACCGCCGGGCGCGTCGGCGTCTGCGATGCGGATAACCTCAGGCATAAAAACGGAAGCTCAGGCGAGAGGCGGGATCGGCTTCAGCGGCTAGCCCCCGAAGCCGACGCGCAGGCCGGCCAGGACGCGGCGCCGCGGCATCGGCGCGCCGAAGACCTCGGCGTAGTCGGCGTCGGTGAGGTTGCGGACCTCGGCGAAGACTTCGGCGGCGGCCCGGCCCGCCAGCCACATGCGCGGGGCGAGCACGCTCACCCTACCGTGGACGAGCGCCACGGTCTCGAGGTCGCCGAGCCGGTCTTTGACGAGGCTCTGAAGTCCGAGGCGGACGTACCCCACCTGCGCCGCGGCGGCGAGCTGCACGAGGTGCGGCGCGTGCGAAAGGGCATACTTGTAGACCGCCCCCGGCCGCTCGTCGCTGAGGCTGACATCGGTGTAGGTGTACGCTAGGTCGAGCGCGAGGCGCGCGTCGCCGAGGCTGCGCCGGAGGCGGAGGCCGGTTTCGAGGCCGGCGGCGGTGGCGGCCAGCACGTTCTGGGCGAGGAAGAACTCGTCCGCCGGGTCGAGCTGGGCGTAGTCGATCAGGTCGTCGGTGCGGCGGTAGAAGCCGGTGGCGCGCAGCGCGAGGCCGGGCGCGAGGTCGAGGTCGGCCCCGGCCTCGGCGTTCCAGGCGCGCTCGGCGCGGAGGTCGGGGTTGCCGAGGTTGCCGCTGGGGCGCGGGCTGACGGTGTTGAAGTAGCGCTCGACGTAGTTCGGCGCGCGGATGGCGCGGCCGGCGGCGGCCCGGAGCGTCAGCCCCCGCGCGGCGCTGAAGGCGGCGGCGAGCATCGGCGTGGCCTCCACGCCGTAGACCGCGTCGGCGTCGAGCCGGCCGCTCGCGGTGACGGTCAGCGCCGGGGCCGGGCGGTAGCGGGCGAGGGCGAAGACGCCGCCAGCGAGGTCGGCGTGCTCGCCGAGGGCGTTCGAGGTGATCGAGCGGTGCTCGGCGCTGAAGCCGAGCGAGAGGGTGAGGTCGGACCGCAGCGGGAGGGCGAGGTCGGCGAGCGCCCCGAGGCGGCGGCTCGTGTGCTCGTTCGGGTCGAGGCCGGGGAAGAAGGCGTACTCGTCGCGGTGGACGCGCCCCGAGACCTGCGCCCGCCACCGCGCGCTCCCGGCCGGCCCCGCGAGCCGGGCCTGCGCCCAGAGCGTCTGCGTCGCCTCGCGCGCGGTGTCGCTCGCGAAGGGCGTGTAGAACTGCGTCGCCCCGAAGTCGCGCACGTCGCCCGCCACCCGGAAGTAGCCCCGTGCCCGCCCGACCGGAAACGACGCCCCGGCCGAGCCCGCGAGGCGCTCGAAGTCCGTCCGCACCGGCCCGTCGGACGAGACCACGGGCTGCCCGTCCTCGCCCCGGAACGCCTCGCCGTCCGAGCGCCCGCCCTCGGCCCCGGCGTCGTAGGCCGTACCCCCGGCCGTCGTCCCATGCGTGCTCAGCGCGCCGAGCGCTGTCGCCCGCTCGCCGTAGCGCAGGTCGAGCCGGCTCCGCGCTGCGCGCGCCGTACCGGACGAGGCCCCGGTGTGGGTGACGACGTGGATCACCCCGCCGAGCGCGTCCGGCCCGTAGACCGCCGCCGCCGGCCCGTGCAGCACCTCGACGCGGGCGATCTGGCCGAGCGGGACGGGGAAGTCGCTCAGGAAGTGGCCCGTCATCGGGTCGTTGAAGCGCGCGCCGTCGACGAGCAGGAGGACGCCGTTGAAGGGCGCGCCGCGCAGCCGGTAGTCGGCCTGGACGCCGAAGCCGCCGCGCGGCTGCACGTCCACGCCGCCCGCGAACCGGAGCGCCTCGTCCAGCGACGCCACCGGCAGCGCCGCGATCTCAGCCCCCGTCAGGACGGTTACGTGGCGGCCTGTCGAGCGGGCGTCTTCCGGCAGCCGGCTCGCCGTCACCACGACCTCGCGGTCCGCGTCGGTCTCGAAGGCGACCGTGTCGGCCGGCGCATTCTGCGCCGAAGCCGGGAGCGACAGCGTGAGGGAGAGACCGAGGGCAGCGAGGAGGCGGTAGGGGACAGACACGGGCGGAGGGCAGGGTGAAGGCGACAGCGCGGGGCGCGATTAACGAGCGGCAAGGTAGCGACCGATCTAGGTATCCCCCGGAGCCCTCACGCTTTCCTCTCGAAACGCACGGCGGGTCCCGGCGTTTGAGACCGTATCTTTCGTCCCGATTCTCCGAAACGTTTGACGCCTGATGGCCGGAACGCCCGTCAATAATGCCACGCCGAACGAGCGCAAGCTGAATCTGTGGGAGAAGCTCTACCTCCCGGAGATCTTCAAGGGGCTGAAGTACTCGTACTCGAAGATGAGCGCCCCGCGCTACACGTTCGAGTATCCCGAGGAGCAGTGGTACCCGCCGGACTCGTACCGCGGGCGGCCCGTGCTCGTCGAGGAGGAGGGGCGGCCCCGGTGCGTCTCGTGCGGCCTCTGCGCCCGGAGTTGTCCGCCGCTCGCCATCTCGATGCAGGCGCACGAGGTCTTCGACGACGTGAAGGAGCGCGAGCCCGAGTGGTTCGAGATCAACATGCTCCGCTGCATCTACTGCGGCTTCTGCGAGGAGGTCTGCCCCGAAGAGGCCATCGTGATGTCGAAGGAGTACGACCTCACCTTCCAGGACCGCGAAGAGGCCCACTTCGGCCTCGACCGGCTCCTCGTCCCGAAGGAGTTTCTGGCCGACCGCCTCGCGTTCCTGGAGCGCAAGAAGAACCCGCAGTTCGGCCAGCAGTGGGACTTCAAGCGCGAGAACAACGTCCACACGCTCCGCAACCGGCTGGACTACGCGCTCGCCGAAGCCCAGGAAGAAGCGCTCGAGACCGACCCCGCCGAGGCGTGAGCCGCACCTCCGCCGAGCGCCGGGACGCGATCGTCGAGCAGCTCGGCTACCTCGTCGACGAGGTGGACGCACTCGGCCCGCTCCTCTCCGGCCTGCCCCCCGACGTGCCGACGATGCACCTCCCGGGCGAGCGCTCCCTCCTCGGTACCCTCGCCTACCTCGCGGCCCTCGACCGCCGCGACCTCCTTCGCCTGAACCGGATGGTGGAGGAGCACGAACCGGCGTTCGAGGAGTCGGTGCTCGGCGAAGTCCTGTCCGCAGACGTCGACGCGGTGATCCGAGACGTGCGGGCGGCCCGCGGGGCACTCGCGGCGGCCTTCGCCGCGCTTCCCCCGGAGGCGTGGGCGCGCACCGCAGCCTTTCCCGACGGTACGCAGCGCGACGTGACCGGCCTCGCCCTCACCGTTACGCAGCGCGACGCCGACGCCCTGCGCCGGGTCGCGCACCGGCTCCACGAGAGCAACCTGCGCGACCTGTAGACGGGCAGCATGGGGGATCGCCCGGTGCGCGATTCGTGTGCGTCTGTGCCTCCGGCTTAGCAGCACGGGTAGTACATTTGGCTGAAAACTACCCCGCTCCAGCGTGCGCCGATGAGGGCGTCCGGCCCCCGTTCCGGCGTCCGCTGAAGTGCCGGTTCGGGCCGGTGTGACTCAGGCGTGACATAGCCGCTGTTTACTTTGGCTATCCCTCCCCGCCCCGATACCCCCTGACGCTGCTCACCGCATAGACCGATCATGGCTGCGCGTGCCCCGTCCTTTGACGACCTCGCCGTTGCGTTCCAGCATGGCAACGTCAAGCCGCTGTATTTCTTCTACGGCGACGAGGGGTTCTTGATGGACGAGTTGCAGGCGCTCCTCGTCGAGCACGCACTCGAGCCCCACGAGCGGGACTTCAACCTCGACCTCTTCCACGGTCCCGACGCCGACGCGAAGGCCGTGCTCGCCGCCTGCATGGGGTACCCGGTGATGGCCGCCCGCCGCGTGGTCATCGTGCGGCAGTTCGAGAAGCTGTTCGAGAACCGGGCCTTCAAGGAGTACGCCGCGCAGCCGAACCCGACGGCCGTCGTGCTCCTGCTCTGCACCGGCAAGCCGAACCTCTCGGCGCACCCGTACCGCGCTCTCCGCGAGCACGCCGTCACGGCCGAGTTCAAGGCGCTCTACGACCGGCAGATGCCGGGCTGGCTGGACCGCCGGGCGAAGGCCGCCGGAGTAACGCTGGAAGCAGGGGCCGCGCAGATGCTCGCGCAGACGGTCGGGACCGACCTCCGCTCGGCTGCCGCCGAGATCGACAAGCTCCGCGCCTACGCCGGGACGCGGACCACGATCACCGAGGACGACGTGCTGGCCGCCGGAGGGCACGGCCGCGAGTTCAACGTCTTCGAGTTGCAAAAAGCCCTCGGCCAGGCCGACCGTGTCCGCACCACCGCCATCGTCGAGCGCATGCTTGCCCAGGCCGCGAGCCGGCGCGGCGAGGCGCTGATGATCGTGACGATGCTCTCGCGCTACGTGCTCAAGCTGCGCAAGCTGGCCGGCGCGCGCGGGATGCCGCCGCGCGACCTGGCCCGCCACATCGGGGTCAACCCCTATTTTCTGAAAGAATACGAAGCCGCCCTGCACCGACTCGGGCTCCACGCTGTGCGCCGGGCCTTAGAAGCGCTCCTCGCGGCCGATTACGAGCTAAAAGGAGGCTCCGAGCGCGACGAGCGCCTCGTGCTCCTGCTTGCGCTGGGGCGCATCGTGCCCACACCTCCCCCGTCTCAACTCTCCTCCCACCACCTCTCCACCTGACGTACCGGCTTGCAGGCCGGCACATCGAAACCGAGGTTCCGATGGCGACGACTCCCGTGAAAACCCGCAAGATGGTCAGCCGCAGCGCGCTGCTCGGCAAGCCGCAGAGCAAGCACTACGACACCCTCCTCCAGATGAACGACGAGGACCTGATGGCGCAGTTCCAGGCAGGTACCGTCGAGGCGTTCGACATCCTCGTCAGCCGCTACAAGGACCCGCTGACGAACTACATCTACCGCTTCCTCGGCGACATGAAGGAGTGCGAGGACCTCCTCCAGGAGACCTTCCTGCGCGTCTACCGCAACCGCCACTCGTACCGCCGCATCGCCAAGTTCTCGACGTGGCTCTACACGATCGCCGGCAACCTCGCGCGCTCCGAGTACCGCAAGCGCAAGCGCCGCCGCCTCTACTCGCTCCAGAGCGTCAACCGCGACGACGAGGAGTACGAGGTGGAGATCCCCGACGAGCAGTTCTCGCCGGACAAGCACACCGAGAGCACGATCCAGGACCGGCACATCCAGGAAGCGCTGAAGCAGATCCCGGAGGAGTTCCGCGAGGTGGTCGTGCTGCGCGACGTGCAGAACCTGGCCTACGAGGAGATCGCGGAGATCACGGGGCTGCCGATGGGCACGGTCAAGAGCCGGATCAACCGGGGCCGGACCAAG
>JBCDKT010000037.1 GCA_038746285.1 Bacteroidota bacterium | reverse complement strand
GGGCGAGTGGGCGAGTGGGCGAGTGGGCGAGTGGGCGAGTGGGCGAGTGGGCGAGTGGGCGAGTGGGCGAGTGGGCGAGTGGGCGAGTGGGCGAGTGGGCGAGTCAAGAAAAGCCACGAAAATTACGAACGTCCTTGCACTCTGAGGCTAACGGTATAAAATTGTCCTCTGTCCTCTGTCCTCTGTCCTCTGTCCTCTGTCCTCTGTCCTCTGTCCTCTGTCCTCTGTCCTCTGAACCATGCTGTCTCGCCTTCTCCGGTTCGTGAACGCGCGCGCCCTGCTCGCTGAGGGCGCGCGCGTTGTGGTCGGCGTCAGCGGCGGCGTGGACTCGGTTGTGCTGCTGCACCTGCTGCGCGCGGCGGGGTACGAGGTCACAGCGGCGCACGTCAACTACGGGCTGCGCGGGGCCGACGCCGACGCCGACGAAGCGCTCGTGCGGACGCTCTGCAGGCAGAGCGACATGCCGCTGAAGGTGCACCGAGCCGGGATCGAGGGCTCGGTGCAGGCGGCGGCGCGCGAGGCCCGCTACGCGTTCTTCGGTGAGGTAGCTTGCCAGGTCGGGGCCGCAGCCGTTGCCACGGCGCACCACCGCGACGACCAGGCGGAGACGGTGCTCCTGAACCTCTTTCGCGGGGCCGGGCTGGTCGGCCTCGCTGGGATGCCGCTCCGCCGGCCGCTCGTGCCCGACTCCGAGGTGGAGGTCATCCGCCCGCTGTTGTGGGCGGCCCGCGCCGAGATCGAGGCCTACGCCCGCACGCACGACCTGGCCTGGCGAGAGGACGCCTCGAACCGGTCGCTGGCCTACCGCCGGAACGCGCTGCGCCACGCCGTGCTGCCGCTCATCGAACAGCACTTCGGCGAAGGGGTCGGCGAGCGCATCGCCGGAGCTGCCGACCTCGTGCGCGAAGCGCTCGAAAGCGAGGCAGCACTCGTACCGGCCAGCCTGTTTGAGGCGGCGGCTGAGGAGACCGGCGGGGCCTGGGCTCTCCGGCTCGGCGTGCTGGCAGACCAGCCCGAGGCCGTGCGGCGGGGCGTGCTCCTCGACGCCCTCCGCCGGTGGGCTCCGGGCACCCCACGCTCGCAGGCGACGGTGCGCGAACTCGAAGCGCTCCTCGGCGCGCAGCCGGGGCGGCGGGTCGCGTGGCCCGGCGTCACCGTCTGGCGCGACCGCGACCGGCTCGTCTTCGAGGCGGAGCCGGCGGTGGACGCGTTCGCGCTCGACGTGCAGCCGGGCGAGACCACTACGCCGCTCGGCACACTGCACGTCGGCAAGCCCAGCGCGGTGCCGGCCGCGTTCGACGCGTCGCCGGAGGTCGAGTGGGTAGACGCAGACCGGCTGCGGTTTCCGCTCACGCTGCGGCCCTGGCAAGCGGGCGACGCGTTCCAGCCGCTCGGGATGACCGGGCGCAAGAACGTCAGCGATCTGCTCACCGAGCGGCGGGTGTCGCCGCACGAGCGGGCGCGCCAGCTCGTGCTGCTCTCGGGCGAGGCCGTCGCGTGGGTCGTCGGGCACCGGCTCGGGGCCGCGTGGGCTGTCGGGCCGGAGACGCAGCGGGCCGTACGGCTGAGGTGGAGGCCTGCGTTGCCCCCCGTCCGCTCCGGTGCGTAGCTTCGGCGCTTCCCATCGCCCGCTGCTGCCATGCCCGATCTCACCTCCGTCGCCGACACCGTCACCTGCCAGGGCGAGCGCTTCCGCCTCTACCTCGACGCTGATACCATCAGCGCCCGCGTCCAGGCCATCGGACGCGCCATCGACGCCGAGTACGACGGCAAGCGGCCGATCCTGATCGGCGTCCTCAACGGGGCCTTCCTCTTCCTCGCCGACCTCATGCGGGCCATCACGATCGACTGCGAGGTCGACTTCCTCAAGCTCTCGTCCTACGGGGCCGAGAAGGTGTCGAGCGGGACCGTCACCGAGCTCAAGAAGATCGACGCCGACCTGGAGGGCCGGCACATCATCGTCGTCGAGGACATCGTCGACACCGGCCTCTCGATGCAGTTCATCACGGACCTGATGGCGGACCTGCGCCCGGCGTCGGTCAGGACGGCGACGCTGCTGCACAAGAAGGAGGCCACCAACCCCGAGCTCGACCTGCGGCTCGACTACGTCGGGTTCGAGATCGAGAACCTGTTCGTGATTGGCTACGGGCTGGACTACGGCCAGCTCGGGCGCAACCTCCCGGCGATCTACATCCTCGACGAGCGCTAGCGAGACATCGGCTCCGAGGCGATGCCGAGCGCGACCTGCTTCGGCGCGCAGACGTAGTGCCGGACGACGGCCCCGGCGACGGCCCGGACCGTCGCCACGTCGTCGGCCCGCGAGAGTTCGCGCACCCGCCCGTCGCGCTCCAGGATCGAGATCGAGTCGTCCGAGCGCTGGTAGGCGTCGAGCGAAGAACGGCCGACGGTGAAGTAGAGGTCAGCGGCGGCGTGGGCATCCTCCGGCCCCGACAGGCCGGCCTCGATGAGCCACGCGGCGACGGCCTCGCGCCACGCGGCGATCTCGTCTGCGCCCGGCTCGGCCGGCAGGTAGGTCGTGCGGAAGAGGTCGCGCTCGACGAAGCGGCGGGCGAGGTCGGCCAGGAGCGGGTCGGCGGAGTGGGCCCACTGCTTGAGGCTGTAGAGGAGGTCCGTGTCGTCGAGCTGGCAGAAGGCGTCGAGCACGGCGTCATCGCCGATCCGGTCGGCGGTGACGCGGTCTCGGAGGAAGAAGAGGAGCGCAGGCGAGGACGACAGCACGGCGGCGTCGCTGCCGGCGCAGCACGCGCGGGCGCGGGCGAAGGCGGCGCGCAGCAGGTGGTCGGCGGCGATCACGGTCTTGTGGAGGTAGACCTGCCAGTACATCAGCCGCCGCGAGAGCACGTAGCTCTCGACGGCGTACGCCCCCTTCGCCTCGATCACGATGTCCGCGTCCGCCCGGCCTTCGATGGGGTGGACCCGCATCGTCTTGATGATCCGGTCTACGCCGACCACCCCCTCGGCGACGTCGGTGTAGAAGCTGTCGCGCCGGAGGTAGTCGAGCCGGTCCATGTCGAGCTGGCTCGAGAGCAGGCTCTCGAAGAACGGGCGGCCGTAGGCCCCGTCGAAGATCGTCAGCGCGAGGTCCAGCGCCCCGCCGAAGCGGTCGTTCAGGCGCTCGATGATCGTGCGGCTCATCCACTCGTGGCGGAACGGGCCGAGGTGCGGTTCCGCCGTGCCGGGGGCGATAAGGTCCTCTTCGAGCGTGTGCGAGAACGGCCCGTGGCCGACGTCGTGGAGGAGCGCGGCAGCGAGCGCGGCAGCGTACTCCGCCTCCGTGACGGGCGTGCCCTTCTCCGAGAGGCTGCCGAGGGCCTGCTGCATCAGCGCCATCGCGCCGAGGCCGTGGGCGAACCGCGTGTGCTCCGCGCCGGGGAAGACGAGGTGGCCGAGGCCGAGCTGCCGGATGCGCCGCAGCCGCTGGAACTCCGGCGTCTCGATCAGCCGGAGCAGCAGCCCTTTCGGGACGGAGATGAACCCGTGGACCGGGTCGGAGAAGATTTTGAACCGGCTCGACACGGTCGGGAGCGGAAGAGCGGAGGAAGGGAAGAGCGAAAGAAAGGTAGCGCCGCCGCTGTGCCCGTGGCACTCGTAGAGGCGTAGCATGCTACGCCCGAGGGTTGGCTACAGGTTGTACACCCCGAGTTCTTCGCCCAGTTCGACCTCCGACAGCCAGCGCCGGGCGTCGCCGAGATCGTCGTCGGTGAGGCCCGGTGGGAGGTGGACCAGGAGGAGCCGGTGCGCGCCCGCCTTCGCCGCAATCTCGGCCGCCTGCTCGGCCGACGAGTGGACACCCGGCGTTGCCCCCGTCGCCTCGTGCACGAGGACGCCGGCGTCGCGCCCGAGTTCGACGACGCGCTCGCACGGGGCCGTGTCGCACGAGTAGGCGACCGTCCGGCTCGTCGGCCCGTGCTCGATCCGAAGGCCGATCGTCGGGACCGGATGGGTAACCGGCGCAGCGGTGACGTGCCAGGTATCGCTGGTCAGCACCTCGGTGCCCGGCTCGTGCGCGACCTCCTGCCAGACGATCTCCGGGACGCCGTCCCACCGGCTCGTGTCGAACGCCTCCCACAGCCGCCGGGCCTGGCCGAGCGCGGCGCGGACGCCGTAGACCGGAATCGGGCGGCTCCGGCCGGTCAGCCAGAGCTTCTCCATGAAGAGCGGGAAGCCGCTGACGTGGTCCGGGTGCTCGTGCGTGAGGATGAGGCCGTCGAGCGTCGCGGGGTCGAGGCCGCAGGCCATCATGCGCTGGACGAGGTCGCCGCCGCAGTCCACGGCGAGCGTCGAGGTGCCGTCCGAGACGGCGAGCATGGTCGTCGTGCGGTGCGGGTCCGAGACCGCCGCGCCGGTGCCGAGCAGGTAGAGCGTCATGGAAACGTCGAGTGACGAGGGGCGAGTGTCGAATGATACTCACGGTGCCCCAAATCGCTCACGGCCGCAACAAGGTGCGCGGCCCGGAAGGTGGCTGTCATTCTGAGGAGCGTAGCGATCGAAGAATCTCCTGAGGACGAGCGGCGTCTGCTGCCTCGGGAGGTTCTTTTCAGCGCTTGTCACTCAGCACTCGGCGTTCGCTTCACTTTTTCCGCGCGACGACGTAGGCGGCGAGGTCCATGAGCGCGTCGCGGGCCGGGGTCGGCGGGAAGCTGCCGAGGGCTTCGGCCGCCTCGTTGGCGAGGGCCTGCATCTTCTGGCGCGCGTAGCCCAGGCCGCCCTGCCGCCGCACGAAGTCGCCGACGGTGCGGATGTCCTCGCGGCTCTTCTTTTTTTTGCGGACGATCTTCAGGATCGCCTTGCGCTCGCGCTCGTCGGCCGTGCGGAGGGCGACGATGAGGGGGAGCGTCATCTTCTTCTCCTGAAGGTCGATCCCGAGCGGCTTGCCCACGTCCACGTCGCCGAAGTCGAAGAGGTCGTCGCGGATCTGGAACGCGAGGCCGAGCTTCTCGCCGATCTCGCGGAGGGCGAGGATGTCGTCGGCGTCTTCGGTAGCAGAGATCGCGCCGCAGGCGGTGCAGGCTGAGATCAGCGAGGCCGTCTTGTCGGAGATGATGCGGAAGTAGGTCGCCTCGTCGATGTCGAGCCGCCGGGCCTTCTCGATCTGGAGCAGCTCGCCCTCGCTCATCCGCCGGACGGCGTCGGAGACGGTGTGGAGGAGGTCGTAGTCGCCGTGGTCGAGCGCGAGCAGGAGGCCGCGCGAGAGGAGGAAGTCCCCGAGGAGGACGGCGACCTTGTTCTTCCAGAGCGCGTTGATCGAGAACAGCCCGCGGCGGCGCTCGGCCTCGTCGACGACATCGTCGTGGACCAGGGTCGCGGTGTGGAGGAGTTCGACGAGGGCGGCGGCGCGGTAGCTCTTTTCGGTGACGCCGCCGCAGAGCTGCGACGCGAGCAGCACCAGAACTGGGCGGATCTCCTTGCCCTTCTGCCGGAGGACGTAGCGCGTGACCTTCTCGAGCAGTCCGACGCGCGAGCGCATGGCGTCGCGGAAGTACGAGCGGAAGGCGTCGAGGTCGTCCTCGATGGGAGCGCGGATCGCACGGATCGACGGCGGCGCGGCGCGGCGCGTGCGGAGGCTCGGGGCGAGGGCAGGATGCTCCATAGGGTTATTTTCAGTCTGCAATGAAAGATACTACCGGGTGGCGCGGCTGTGGGTTGCGCGCCCGCACAAAGATTTCGCGGAGGCAGTTCGGGGTCTGAAGCCTGAAAAGGGGACGGTTTCGGAGATTGCTGTCTCGCTGGCATCCGCTGGTCCCCGCGTCCGCTGCTCGACCGTCAAGATTCGCGCCAGCGCCTCGGTCCTGCAGGGGCGGGCCAAGCCAGATAAGTGGAGAACAAGCCAGATAAGTAGAGAAGTAGCGGGCCCGCTCGGTCTGTTTCTACTGCCGCCGAGACGGGGCAGTCAAACCTCTCGTTCGCCGGTGCGCCGTAGCTTGTCGCGCGCCCGCTCGTTCGCCCGATGCCTGTCCGCTCGCTCGCCGTCATTCTCAACCCGGCCGCCGGGAATCGCCGCGCCGGCCGGGAGCGCGCCCGGCTAGAGGCGGCCCTGGGCGCGGCTGGGCTGCCGTTCGAGGTCTTCGTCACGGAGCGCCCAAACCACGCCGCCGCTCTTGCTCGGCGCGCGGCCGAGCGCTTCGACGCGGTCGTGGCCGCCGGGGGCGACGGGACGTTGCAGGAGGTCGCCTCCGGCCTCTTCGGCACGGACGGTGGGACTGTGCTCGGCGTGATCCCGCTCGGGACCGGGAACGACTTCGCCCGCCTCCTTGGCGTCCCGAAGCGCCCCGAGGCGGCCGTCCCGGCGCTGCTCGGTGGCGAGATCGCGCCGGTCGATGCGGGCGTCGTACGGTGGCGCGAGCAGGGAGAGACCCGCCGGCACGATGCCTTGTTCGTCAACGCTGTCGGGATCGGGTTCGACGCGCTCGTAGCCGCGGAGGCGGCGCGGACGAAGTGGGTGCGCGGCGTCTCGGGCTACGTCGCCGCCGTGCTCCGCACGCTGCGCCTGTGGACGCAGCCGGAGGTCGAGGTGCGGAGCGTCGGGGCCGAGGGGACCGTGCCGGAGAACCGTGAGCCACTCTTCCTGGCATCTGTCGGCAACGGCACCGCCGTCGGCGGAGGCTTCCGGCTCACCCCGGAGGCGCAACCCGACGACGGCGTGCTCGACCTGTGCTTCGTCGCCGGGCCGCTCTCGCTGGCGCGCATCTTGGTCCTGATGCCGAAGGCTATCCGGGGCCGCCACCTCGGCGAACCCGAAGTCTCCATGCGCCGGGTCCGGCACCTCGCACTCCGCACCGAGGCCGGTCTACCCATCCACGTCGATGGCGAGGTGCTGACCCGCTCTGCCGCCGAGGTCGAGGTGGAGGTGCAGCCCGGCGCGTTTCGGATGCTGCGGCCGGGGCTGAACGCGGGAAGATAGAGAGTAGAGGATGGCAGTCCATACTCCATCCTCTACTCTCTATCCTCCCTGCTCTCCACGCTGAACTAACCTGCCCCGCGCCGCAGGTGCACCCTCAGGTCGTCGCGCCGCCGCAGGAGGAGCCGGAGCCGGCCGTGCAGCCGTAGCAGTGCCGCGCCGTGAGGACAGAGCGGGCCTGCCACGCGCCGAGGTCGAAGTCGCCGATGTGGCCGAACGGGATCGCGGCGTCCATCTCGAGCTGCTGGTTGAAGTCGCAGTCGAAGAGCCGCCCGTCCCAGCTCACCGAGATCGTGTTGCGGCACATCAGCCCGTCGATCGTGGCGGCGTTGAAGGCTCCGACGAGGCGTTCGAGGTAGGACTCGGTCATGCCCTTCTCCAGCAGCCACTCGAGGTAGCGCGACATCGGCATGTTGTTGAGCGCGAAGAGCCGGTCGAACGACACGCCGTGGTTCTTGGCAAGCGCGGCCTTCCACTCGTCCTCCAGCGATTCTTGGTTGCCGGCCAGGAACGCACCGACGGGGTTGGTGACGAGCGTGAGGACGCGCTTCGGGTCGCCCTGCCCGTAGCCGGCCTCGTTGAGCCTGCGCAGCGCCTTGATCGACTTCTCGTAGGTCCCGTCGCCGCGCTGGGCGTCGGTGCCGAGCTTGCGGTAGTGGGGGAGCGAGCACGCCACCTCGACCCCGCGCTCGGCGAACCACTCCGGCAGGTGACGGCAGCGGCGGACGAGGAGGATCGTGAGGTTGCAGCGGTCGATGACGTGGAGGCCGCGCTGCACGGCCTCCTCGACGAAGTACTCGAAGTGCGGGTTCAGCTCGGGCGCGCCGCCGGTGAGGTCCACGGTGTGGAGCGCGCTCCCCGGGGCGGCCATGATCTGGTCAATCGCCGCGAGGCAGGCGTCGACCGTCTCGCGGTCCATGTTCTCCCGGACGCGGTCCGGCCCCGAGTCCACATGGCAGTGGCGGCAGACCATGTTGCACAGCTTGCCGATGTTGACCTGGAAGATCTCGAGCGGGGCGGCCGTGAGGCGGGGCCACCCGCTCGCGGCGAGGTCGGCCCCGAAGTTGCCGGTGCCGGTCGGGCCGCCGGCGATGCGGGCGGCGTTGAGGGCGCGGAACTGCGCCGCCGGCGCGGCCAGCGGGGTGCGACGCCCGTGGAGGCTCGTCGTGCGCTTCGGGCCCGCCCCCTCGGCATCGACGAGCAGCTCGCGGCTGAGAACGGTGAGGTCGATGAAGCCGGGGTCGGCGGTAGGCATGGGGAGAGAGGTGGGGAAGCGGCGAGCTACGCAGCGCTGCCTATATAACGCCGAGCGGGGCAGCGAGACCAAACCGCCCGGTGCTCAGATCGTGCTCAGGGGAGGTGATCCGTGACGCGTGATGCGTGAGGCCGAGCACCGCCCTAAAGGCTGCGTTCACGCATCACGCCGCATGCATCACGCCCTACATCATCTTGGCCTTGACCTGCTCCAGCATCTGGACCCCGTGCACGAGCGAGGCCCCGCCCCGGATCGCGGCGGCGACGTGGACCGCCTCGGTCATCTGCTCCAGGTCGGACCCCTTCTCGAGCGACTCCGAGGTGTAGGCGTCGATGCAGTACGGGCACTGGACGGCGTGGGCCACGGCGAGCGCGATCAGCGCCTTCTCGCGCGCCGAGAGCGCGCCGTCCTCGAAGACCTGGCCGTAGTAGCTGAAGAAGGCGTCGGCGAGCGGCTGGTTGCCCTCGGCGATGTCGCCAAACTTGGCGAGGTCTTCGGGCTTGTAGTACGTTTCCATGAAGGAGGCGGTAGGGGGTATGGAGGCAGTGGAGGGCGAGGCTCGGCGGGGAAAATACTCGCCCGGCCGAACATAGACCGTGCGGCCGGGCGGAGGCATCACGAAAGCCGAACAACCGCGGGGAAAAGGCGGGTGGAAAAAGAGTCAGCGGCGCCCGCGGAACATGTTTCCGCCCGGACCCGAGCCCGACGTAGAGGCGGCGGCGGAAAGGAGCAATAAGCATCTGTTCCGTAACGGTGGATTGACAAAGGGTGCGGGATCACGACATCCGCTAGCCCTGAACGATGCATGGTCCGGTGTCGGCGTGGGGTCGCTGGCTAGGAGTTACGATTCTGACATTACTTGGCATCAGGCATCACTTCGCACCCGGGACCCATGCTCCACGACGCGTCTGCGCTCTACGGCGCGCTCCACAGCTTCGGTGTCATGCTGCCGTACGCCGGCATCAGCGCCCTCGTCTACGCGCTCTACCTCCGGCGCGCCCGCGACCTCGTGGCGAAGGGACACCTGCGCCGGACCTACGCCTTCGAAGCGTTCGCCGTACTGGCCTTCGGGCCACTGTGCTCGGTGCACCGCGCGTTTCTGACCTCCGCCGGGCTGCCGCCGGACGGCACCGTCGGGCTGGCTGTGCTCGGCGCGCTCGCCGCGGCCAGCGTCGCCTCGCTCGCCGTGCTGGCCTGGAACTTCGGGAGGGTAAGCCGCGGCCTCGCCCGCCTGCTCTCCGCGCCCACCGACCTGACGGCCTCGCGCGACCTCCTCGCCAGCGTCTTCGACGCCTCGCTCGACGGCATCCTCGTCTTCGAAACCGTGCGCGACGCGGAGGGCACGATCGTAGACTTCGCCTACGTCCAGGCCAACCCCGCCGCCGGAGCCATCCTCGACCGCGACCCCGCCGGTCTCCTCGGCAAGCGCATGCTCAGCGAGTACCCCGGCAACCGTACCGACGGCCTCTTCGACGCCTACATCCGCGTCACCGAGACCGGGGTGCCGTGGGGCGACACGTTCTTCTACGAGCACGACGGCCTCGCCACCTGGTTCACCGTCACGGCCGTGCCGTGCGGCGACGGCTTCTCCGTCACCTTCCGCGACGTGACCGAGGAGCGGCAGCGCGAGCGGTCGCTGCTGGAGAGCCAAGCGCTGTTCCGTACGGCCTTCGAAGACGCTGCCGTCGGCAAGGCCCTCGTCAGCCCGGAGGGCCACCCGCTGCGGGTCAACCCGGCGCTGTGCGCCATGCTCGGCTACGCCGAGGACGAACTGCGCGAGATGGCCTTCCCGGAGTTCACCCACCCCGACGACGTCGACGCCGACATGGAGCAGGTCGAGCAGCTCGTGGGCGGGGAGATCGGGAGCTACGAACTGGAGAAGCGCTACCTCCACCGCGACGGACACATCGTGTGGGGACTGCTCTCGGTCGCGCTCCACCGCGGGACCGACGGGGAAGCACTCCACATCATCGCCGAGGTGCAGGACATCACAGCCCGCAAGGAGACGGAGGCCGCGCTGCGGGTCAACGCCGAGCGGCTGCAGCTCCTGCTCGAGGTCACCTCGACACAGGGCCTCGACGCGCAAATCGACGAAGCTCTCGCCCTGGCTACGCATGTGCTCGGGCTCGAGGTCGGCATCCTAAGCCGCGTCGAGGGCGAGACCTACACCGTCGAGCACGTCTACGCGCCCGGCACCGACCTGGCCCCGGGGCAGACGTTCGACCTCGGGCACACCTACTGCAGCCTCACCCTCGAGCGGGGCGGCGTGCTGGCCATCGACCACATGGGGCCGTCGGTCCACAGCGGCCACCCGTGCTACGAGGCGTCCAGGCTGGAGGCCTACATCGGGATTCCGGTGCGCGTCGGCGGCGAGGTCTACGGCACGCTCCACTTCTCCGGCACCGAGCCCGCCGAGGCCCCATTCGGCGAGGAGGACTACAACTTCCTCCGCCTCCTCGGCCTGTGGACCGCGCACGCCGTCGAGCGGCAGCGCGCCACCCGGGCGCTGCGCGGGAGCGAGGCCCGCTTCCGCAACGCGTTCCGCCACGCTGCCATCGGCAAGGTGCTCGCCAGCACGGAGGGCCGCCTGACGCGGGTCAACCCCGCCTTTGCCTCCATGCTCGGCTACGCCGCCGAGGAGCTGGAGACCAAGACCTTCGCCGACATCACCCACCCGGACGACGTCGCGACCGACCGCGAGCGGATCGAGCAGCTGATCAGCCGGGAGACCGAATCCTACGTGCGCGAGAAGCGCTACCTCCACCGCGAAGGGCATGTCGTGTGGGGGCTGCTCTCGGTCTCCAGCGTGGTCGATGCCGACGGCGCGGTGCAGCACTTCGTCGCCGAGGTGATGGACATCACGGCGCGCAAGGAGGCCGACCGGCTCAAGAACGAGTTCGTCTCGATGGTCAGCCACGAGCTGCGCACGCCGCTCACCTCGATCTCCGGCTCGCTCCGGCTGATCTCGGCCCAGGGCAACGTCCCGGACCCGACGCTCCGGCTGCTCGACATCGCCTCGCGCAACTCGGACCGCCTCGTGCGCCTGATCAACGACCTCTTGGACGTGCAGAAGATCGAGGCAGGCAAGCTCAAGCTGGAGGTCCAGACCAAGCCGCTGGCAGACCTCCTGCGGGACACCATCGAGGCCAACCAGAGCTACGGCGGCGCGCGCGGCATCCTCCTGTGCCTGCGCCAGGCCGCGCCCGACGTCCGCGTCAGCGTGGACCCGGACCGCTTCATGCAGATCATGGCCAACCTGATCTCGAACGCGATGAAGTTCTCGCCCGAGCAGGGGACCGTCGAGGTCTCGGCCGTCGAGCGCCAGAACCGCACCGTGCGCATCGCCGTGACCGACTACGGGCCCGGCATCCCGGCCTCGCTCCACGCCAGCCTCTTCGGCCGCTTCGTGCAGGCCGACAGCTCGACCACGCGCAAGCAGGAGGGGACCGGGCTCGGGCTGAACATCACCAAGTCGCTCGTCGAGCTCCACGGCGGCCGCCTCGGCTTCGAGACCGAGGAGGGCGTCGGGACGACGTTCTACTTCGACCTCCCGCTCGAAGCGGCCGTGCCTGCCGGGGGCGAGGTGGTGCTGCGCCGGACCCACGACCACCGCCCGGCCCTGCTCGTGGTCGAGGACGACCCCGACGTGTCGCGCGTCTTGAACCTCATCCTGACGCGCAACGGCTTCCGCGTGGACATCGCCGCCGACGCCGAGCAGGCGCGCGCCCTGGCCGCCGAGCGGACCTACGCCGCCGCGACGCTCGACCTCCGCCTCCCGGACGCCGACGGCATCGCGCTGCTCCGCGACTGGGGCGACGCGTGGCCCGACCTCCCGGTGATCGTGCTGGCCGTCGGCGCGAGCGAGCGCCGGGAGGAGCTCGTCGGCGGCACCGTCCCGGTCGCCGACTGGCTCGACAAGCCGTTCCAGGCCGAGCGCCTGCTCGAGGTCGTGCAGCGCGTCGCCCTCGCGCCCTCGGTCCCGCGCCTGCTCCACGTCGAGGACGACCCCGACTGCCGGGCCGTCACCGCGATGACGCTGGCCTCGGTCGGCGACGTGGCCTCGGCCGCGACCCTGGCTGAGGCACGCGCCGCGATCCAGGCCGAGCCGTTCGACCTCGTCATCCTAGACCTCGAACTCCCGGACGGCGACGGGCTGGACCTGCTGCCGGACCTCAAGAACGCCGGCGTCCCCGTCGCCATCTACTCGGCGCGCGAGGACGACCACGAGAGCGCTGCGCAGGCCATCGGCCACGTCGTCAAAGGCCCCGTGGACCACGCCCGGCTGCTGGACCTCGTCTGCACCACCATCGAGCAGACGCCCCCGGTGCCGCCTACGGGGGCACGGCCGCCTGCGCCCGCGCGCTCGGCCTCCGCATTGTCTTCGTAAATCACCCTATCCCCCCACATTACATCAACCTCATCTCCGGTCCCCTCATGGAATCGCTGCAACGCATCCTCATCGTCGAAGACGACCCGGACATCCGGTCCATCCTCCAGATGTCGCTCGAGGCGGTCGGCGGCTACACCGTCGCTGCCGCCGCCAACGGCGTCGAGGCGCTCGAGCGCCTGGCCACCTTCACGCCGGACCTGATCGTGCTCGACGTGATGATGCCTGAGATGGACGGCCCGGCGACCCTCGGGGCGCTGCGCCAGAACCCGGCCTTTACATCTACGCCGGTCATTTTCCTCACCGCTAAGGCCCAGCGCCACGAGGTCGATCACTACCTCACGCTCGGCATCGCCGAGGTCATCCACAAACCGTTCGACCCCGTCGCGCTGCCTGAGCAGGTCCGGGAGATTTGGAGTCGCCAATATGTCTAATCTGAACACGTTTCAGGCCCAGATGCAGGCCCAGCGGGACGCCTACGCCCACGACCTGCCGCGCCGCCTCTCGGACATCCAGACGCTGTGGGGGCAGGCCATCGCCGGGCGCGCCGAGTCGCTCCGCGAGATGAACGGGCTGGTGCACAAGCTGCGCGGGAGCGCCGGGATGTACGGTTTCGGGAACGTCAGCGAGACCGCCGGCCTGCTCGACGTGGCGCTGTCTTCGTTCTTCGGCAGCGAGCAGGACCTCGGCACATGGCGCGCCCAACTCGGCGCCCTCGTCGAGGCGCTCGCCCGCTCGGCCGAAGGGCCCCAGGACGACCTCCCCGAACTCGAGTTGCCCTCGGCCTACGCCGACGACAAGTACGACCAGTCGCTCGTCCTCGTCGTCGACGACGAGCAGCCGGTCCGCGACGCGATCCGGTTCTACCTCGAGCAGGTCGGCTTCCGCCTCGTGTGCGCCTCCGACGGGGCCGAGGCCGTGAAGCTCGCTTCGGAGACGACGCCCGACATTATCCTGATGGACATCCAGATGCCCAACATGACCGGGCTCCAGGCGACCAAGCTGCTCTACGAGAACCCAAGCCTGAAGGACGTCCCCGTCGTCTTCCTCACCGCCGAGGACGACACCGACACGGTCCTCAAGGCGCTCAGCTACAGCAGCGAGGGCTACCTCCTCAAGCCGGTCGAGATGGAGACGATCGCCAACAAGCTGATGACGGTGCTCGCGGCGACGGCATAGCGCGAGGCCTACGCCTTCGGCAAGGAGAGCGGGCTAGACGGGCCCACTCGCCGCCGGTATGGAAAATTTTCTGTGGGGGCGTAGCATGCTACGCCCCTACTTCAGTCAAGGTATTTCGTATCAGTGAATTAGGTTTTGGTTTTCGGCTCGTCAGCGCGTGTTTTGGCGCAAAAAGCGGGGTAGCACGCCAGAAAAAGGCATAGTCACCGGGCCCGAGTGGGGGGTACTGAAGTCGCAAATCCCACTCACTTGCCTATCAAGACCATGCCTTTCAAGCTGCTCTCCTTCGCCGTCCTCCTCGCGCTCTTCGTCCCGGTCCTCTCCGGCTGCGACAGCGACGACGACGACGACGACCCGCCCCCGCTCCAGAACATCGTCGAGCTCGCCCAGGGCACCGACGACCTCAGCACGCTCGTCGCCGCCCTCATCGAGGCTGACCTCGTCACCACGCTCCAGGGCGACGGCCCCTTCACCGTCTTCGCCCCGACGAACGCCGCCTTCGAGGCCCTCCTGGCGGATCTCCAGATCACGGCCGACGAACTCCTCGCCCGCGACGACCTCGGCGACATCCTGACGTACCACGTCGTGCCGGGCGAAGCCTTCTCCGGCGACCTCTCCGACGGCCAGATGCTGATGACCGTCGAGGGCAGCATGCTCGAGGTCGACATCAACGGCCCGACGATCTCGCTGATTGGCGAGACCAACACGGTGACCGTGACTACGCCGAACATCGACGCCTCGAACGGGGTCGTGCACCTCATCGATGCGGTGCTGCTTCCTGAGTCCGGCCCGACGCAGAACATCGTCGAGCTCGCGCAGGCGACGCCGGACCTCAGCACGCTCGTCACGGCGCTCATCGAGGCCGAACTCGTCGCCACGCTCCAGGGCCCGGGTCCGTTTACGGTCTTCGCTCCGGTCAACTCCGCGTTCGACGCGCTTGGCGCTGAGATCGTCGGCCGGCTCCTGGAGGACGACAACCAGGCGCTCCTCCAGAAGGTGCTGACCTACCACGTCGTGCCGGGTCGGATTCTCGCGGCTGATCTCATGGACGGGCAGATGCCCACGACCGTCGAAGGCTCGACGCTGGAGATCGACCTCGACGGCGGCCCGACCGTCAACGGCGTCGACATCATCGCGACGGACATCCTCGCCACGAACGGCGTGGTGCACCTGATCGACGAGGTGCTGCTCCAGAACCTCGATGTCGTGGACGTAGCCGTCGTGCAGGGCTTCAGCACGCTCGCCACGGCACTCACGGAGGCCGAGCTCATCACCACGCTCCGAGGCGACGGCCCGTTCACCGTCTTCGCCCCAACGAACGACGCCTTCGACGCACTCCTCGGTGACCTCGAGATCACCGTGGAGGAACTTCTGGCCCGCGACGACCTCGGCGACATCCTGACCTACCATGTCGTGGAAGTCGAGGCGTTCTCCGGTGACCTCATCGACGGGCAGGTGCTGACGACCATCGAGGGAAGTACCCTTGAGGTAGACATCACCGGTGGCGTCATCTCGCTCATCGGCGAGACGAACACCGTGGTGGTAGGCCCTGCCGACCTCGACGCGAGCAACGGCGTGGTGCATGCGATCGACGCCGTGCTGCTACCGGGAGAGTAATCCCGGGGTGCAGCGGTAGTTGAGGGCGACGGGCCGTGGGTGTCCGTCGCCCTCGCTACGTCTGGGGGCTACGGATCTACTGCTGTCATGAACCCCGTCGCCATCCCAGGGACCCCGGACGGCTGACCGCTGACCGCCGGGCCGGGTCGTTGCCTGCTGTCTGCGGTCCGTCGCCTGCGCTCTCGGCATCTGCTGCCGTGCCTCACGTCCGTGCCGGCGCAGCGAGGCCCAGAGTGTGCTCTTGGCGCTACCTACCGCACGACGATGCGGGCGGCGCGGGCCCCGCTGAGCGTGAGGCGCGTGTCGACGGTCTGACGGAACCGCAAGCTGTCGCCCGGCGCGACGCCGCGCACCTCGACCTGCATCGCCTCGACCGGCTCCACGCCCGGCTCGACCGGCTGGTCGTAGAGGTCCACGTAGACCGTCGCACTCGCCAGCGTCCGCTCCGTCGGATTGACGAGGACGCCGGTGACGACCTGCTTCCCGTCCTCCTCTCGGACGAGCCGAAAGTCCTCGACCTGGGCGTCGAGCGCCACCTGCTCCCCGCCGCAGCCGGCGAGGAGGATGAGGAGCAGCATGGCGGCGAGGGCGCGGCGTCGCATGGGCGAGTGGGCGAGTGGGCGAGTGGGCGAGTGGGCGAGTGGGCGAGTGGGCGAGTGGGCGAGTGGGCGAGTCAAGAAAAGCCAGACAAGTTAGCGAGACCGTTGTGCTCTGCGCCAACCGTCCACTGTCTTCCGTCCACTGTCTTCCGTCCACTGTCTTCCGTCCTCCGTCTCACCGTCCTCCGTCCTCACCCCAGGTCCTCGAGGTTGGCGCGGAGGGCGGCGATCTCGGCCGAGGCGTCGGTGGCCTTGTCGCGCTCGCGCTGGACGACCTCGGCCGGGGCGCGGCTGGTGAACTGCTCGTTGGAGAGCTTCTTCTGGACGCTCGCGCGAAAGGCCTCTTTCTCCTCGATGGCTTTGCGGAGCCGGGCGCGCTCGGCACCCAGGTCGATCATCCCGGCGAGCGGGACGAACACCTCGTGCGAGCCGATCACGACCGCCGCGCTCGCCTTCGGCTTGGCGAGGCCGCTTCCGACGGTCAGCCGGTCCACGTTCGCCAGCCGCTCGAAGTAGCGCCCGTGCGCGCCGAGGGCGTCGGCCAGCCCGTTCGCATCGCTCACACTGACGTGGGCTTCGACTGGCTTCGAGGGCGCGACGCCGTACTGGCTCTTGACGCCGCGGATGCCGGAGATCAGCTCCTGCATGAGCGCGAACGTCTCGGCGGCCTCGGCGTCGGTCTCGGCCGCGTTTGGCTCGGGCCAGGGGGCGACGATGCAGGCGTCGCCGGCGGCGCGCGGGCGCAGGCGGTGCCACAGCTCCTCGGTGATGAACGGCATGAACGGGTGGAGGAGCTTCACCATCTGCTCGTAGACCTCGGCCGCGAGCGCGATCGTCTCGTCGCTCATAGCCTCGCCGGGGGCGGGCTTGATGAGTTCGAGGTACCAGTCGCAGTAGTCGCGCCAGAAGAGGTCGTAGACGGCGAGCGCGGCCTCGCTCAGCCGGTAGCGCCCGACGGCCTCGTTGACCGTTTCAATCGTCTGGCTGAGCCGGGTCAGCATCCAGCGCTCGGCGAGGTCGAGGTCCTCGAACGCGCGCGTCCGGCGATAGTCCTTCCCCGGCTCCATGAACCGGCCGAAGACGTTGAACGCGTTCCAGATCTTGTTGGCGAAGTTGCGCCCCATCTCGAACTTCGACGGGTCGAGCTTGATGTCCTGGCCGGGCGTGCAGAGGACGTTCAGGCTGAAGCGGACCGCGTCGGCCCCGTACTGCTCGATCATGTCGAGCGGGTCGATCCCGTTGCCGAGCGTCTTCGACATCCAGCGCCCCTGGGCGTCCTTGATCATCCCGGTGATGTAGATGTCGCGGAACGGGACCTGCCCGGTGAAGTGGAGCCCCGCCATCACCATCCGGGCGATCCAGAAGAAGAGGATGTCGTAGCCCGAGACGAGCGTCGTCGCCGGGTAGAACGCCCGGAGGTCGTCGGTCTCCTCGGGCCAGCCCAGCGTGGCGAAGGGCCAGAGCCACGACGAGAACCAGGTGTCGAGCACGTCCTCGTCCTGCACCATGCCGAGTTCGGGCTGCCCGACCGAGACCACGAAACCACGGCTCTCGTCGATCTCGCCGTCGGCGTCGAGGTAGTACCAGACCGGAATGCGGTGGCCCCACCAGAGCTGGCGGCTGATGGTCCAGTCGCGGATGCCGTCGAGCCAGCGGACGTACTCGTTCTGCCAGCGCTCGGGGTAGAACCGGATGGCACCGTCGCGGAGCGCCTGCAGCCCGAGGTCGGCCAGGGGCTGCATCTTGACGAACCACTGCCGCGAGATGAGCGGCTCGATGACCGCCTTCGAGCGCGACGAGACCGGGACCGTGTTTTTGTACGGCTCCACCTTTTCGAGCAGTCCGGCGGCGTCGAGGTCGGCAACGATCTGCTTGCGCGCCTCGAAGCGGTCGAGCCCTTCGTACGGCCCGCCGTGCTCGTTGACCGTCGCGTCGGGGTTCAGGATCGTTAGTACCTCCAGGTCGTGGCGGTGGCCGATCTCGAAGTCGTTCTTGTCGTGGGCCGGGGTGACCTTGAGCGCGCCCGCGCCGAACTCCGGGTTGGCGTGCGCGTCGGCGACAATCGGGATCGTGCGGTCGGTGAGCGGGAGGCGCAGGCGCTCCCCGACGAGGTCGGTGTAGCGCTCGTCCTCGGGGTGGACGGCGACGGCGGTGTCGCCGAGCATCGTCTCGGGGCGCGTCGTGGCAATCGTGACGTGGCCGTCGCGCTCGGCGTAGGGGTAGCGGATCCACCACATCTGCCCGTCGCGCTCGACGTTGTCCACCTCTTCGTCGGAGATGGCCGTCATGTTCTCCGGGTCCCAGTTGACGAGGTAGTTGCCCCGGTAGATCAGCCCGTCCTCGTAGAGCTTCACGAAGACATCCTGCACGACGCGGGCGTAGCCGTCGTCGAGCGTGAAGCGCTCGCGGCTCCAGTCGGGCGAGGTCCCGAGGCGGCGCTTCTGGTCGAGGATGATCCCCCCAAACTCCTCGACGTAGGCCCAGACGTGCTCCAGAAATGCCTCGCGCCCGATGGCCTTCCGCTCGATGCCGTCCTCGCGGAGCGTGCGCTCGACCACATTCTGCGTGGCGATGCCGGCGTGGTCCATCCCAGGAATCCAGAGCGCTTCGCGGCCTTGCATGCGGTGCACTCGGGTGAGCGCGTCCTGGACCGCGTCCTGGAGCGCGTGCCCCATGTGGAGCCTGCCGGTCACGTTCGGCGGCGGCATCGGGACGACGAACGGCGGCGTGCCGGCGTCGCGCTGCTGCTGGGCGCGCCCGGCGTCGGCGCGGAAGAAGCCGTGGCCTTCCCAGTAGGCGTACCACCCGGCCTCGACCGTCGTCGGGTCGTAGGCGGTGGCGTCGGCGTCCGGGGTGACGGGCGGGGCGGGGGCGGTCTCGGGCATGGCGGGCGGCAAAGAAAGCGAAGCGAAGAAACTACGGCGCGCCCGGTGCAGACGCCGTGAAAGCCCCAGCCTCGTCCAGACCGTGGTCTTTCCCTGAAACTCCTTTTGCCCGTCGCCGCGCCGCCGATTTATATTGCCGCCCTGTCCAACCTCGGGGTGTGGCCCCGGTGCCGGGGTAAACTCCGCCCGGTGCGCGTCCCGCTCAGGCGGGAAGGTCGGGGCGGCACCACGCGCCGTTTGACACGTTGGAAGGACACACCATCGGGGTGTGGCGCAGCCCGGTAGCGCGTCCCGCTCAGGCGGGAAGGTCGGGGCGGCACCACGCGCCGTTTGACACGTTGGAAGGACACACCATCGGGGTGTGGCGCAGCCCGGTAGCGCGCTTCGTTCGGGACGAAGAGGTCGTGGGTTCAAATCCCGCCACCCCGACAGCGGCCGGCTCTTGCTTTACAGCGAGGGCCGGCCTTTTCTTTGGCCCGTGCCTTTCTTCGTATACGTGCTGAGGTCCGAATCCTCGGGCCGCCTGTACATCGGCCACACGCAGAATCTAGAACGCCGCCTCCGCGAACACAATGCTGGGCAGACTCGGTCCACGCGTGGGCGCGGACCGTGGACGCTGCTCCACACAGAGCCTTTCGAGACGCGCAGCGAGGCAATGCGCTTCGAACGTACGCTCAAGCGTCTGAAGAGTCCAGAGCGTGTACTCCTGCTCCTGTCCGAACGGTAGGTAGCGCGTCCCGCCGGAGCGGGAAGGTCGTGGGTTCAAATCGGAGTTTACCCCGCCCTGCGGGGCCACCCCGACAGAGGCCGGCTCTCGCTTTGCAGCGGGGGCCGGCTTTTTCTTTGCCCCCACTACACTGCCGAGTCGAGCCGCAGCCCCTTCGGGACGACGACGCGCTCCACGATCTCGAATAGGCCCTGCGCGGCGAGGGCGAGGAGGGCCGCCGGCACGGCCCCTTCGAGGATCAGCGCGGTGTCGTCAAGCCGGATGCCGGTCAGGATCGGCTGCCCGTAGCCGCCCGCGCCGATGAGCGCGCCGAGCGTCGCGGTACCGATGTTGAGCACGGCGCTCGTCTTGATCCCGGCGAGGATCGTCGGTGCGGCGAGGGGGAGTTCGACGAGCCGGAGCCGGGCGCGGGCGGGCAGGCCGAGCGCCTCGGCCGATTCGAGGAGCGGACCGGGGATGCCTTTGAGCCCGGCGTGGGTGTTGCGGACGATCGGGAGGAGGCTGTAGAGAAACAGCGCCACCATTGCCGGCACCGCGCCGATGCCGAGGAGCGGAATCATGAACACGAGCAGGGCCAGCGACGGGACCGTGTAGATCACCCCGACGATCCCGAGGAGGGGCTGCTCCAGCCACCCCACCTTCGCCGCCGCCACGCCGAGCGGAACCGCCACGAGGATCGCCGCCAGAAGCGACAGCCCGACGAGGCCGAGGTGCTCCTTCGTCCGCGCCCACAGCCGCGCCCAGAACCCATCGACCACGATCTCGTCGGCGATGCCGAGCCGCTCTTCGAGGAACCCCGCCGCGATGAGCGCCTCGGGCACGCGGTCGAGCTTCGCCCGGGCGTTGAGCGCGGTCATGCGCTCCTCGGACAGCGTGCCTTCGAGCCGGCTGAGCGCAGCGGCGGCCCGGGCGGGCAGGTCGGCGCGGTAGAGGAGCACGGCCTGGTAGTCGGGAAAGAAGCCCCGGTCGTCGCGGAGCACGCGGAGGTCGTAGTAGGCGATCTCGGCGTCGGTCGAGTAGAGGTCCATCGCCGCAATCGTCCCGGCTTCGAGGCCCTGGTAGGCGAGGTCGTGGTCGAGCCCGCGCACGTCGCGGTGGGGGAGTGCGTAGGCGCGGCGGAGGCCGGGCCAGCCGTCGGGCCGGTCCATGAACTCGTTCGTAAACCCGATCCGCAGGTCGGGGTGGTCACGCAGGTCGGAGATCGCCTCGATGCCGAGCCGCTCGGCCTCCGCCTCGCGCATCCCAATAGCGTAGGTGTTGTTGAACCCCAGTGGCTCGCTCATCCGAACCCCGTAGCGGGCGAGGCTGTCGCGCATCGCAGAGGCATCGGGAAGCGCCGCACCGCCTAGAATCTCCTGGGCAATCGTCCCCGTGTACTCGGGGTACGCGTCGAGGTCGCCGCGCCGGAGCGCCTCCCACAGCACGCGCGTCCCGCCGACCTCGGCCCGGTGCTGGGCGTCGATGCCCTCGGCCCGCAGCTTCTGCGCCGCGACCTCACCGAGGATCACCGACTCGGTGAACTTCTTCGAGCCGACGACGACCGTCGTGTCGGCAGGGAGGAGGAGGAGCGCGAGGATGAGGACGAGCGTCATGCGCGGTCGAAGGCCGGGTTGCGCTGGGCGCGGAGGAAACGCTCGACGAACGGACGGGCAGGACGCTCCGCCAGGTCCTTCAGCGAGCCGGTCTGCACGACCTCGCCGTCCCGGAGGAGGACGAGCGTGTCGCCGAGGTAGGCGGCCTCACCCACGTCGTGCGTGACGAGGACGACCGTCTTGCCGAGGTCGCGGAAGATGGCGCGGAGGTCGTCCTGGAGGTCGGCGCGGATGAGCGGGTCGAGCGCGCCGAGCGGCTCGTCGAGGAGGAGCACGTCGGGGTCGAGAAAGAGCGCCCGCACGAGGCCGACGCGCTGCCGCTGCCCGCCGGAGAGCTGCACCGGGTAGCGGTCGAGCGCGCCCAGAGGCAGCTTGACGAGGCTGGCGAGGTCGCGCAGGCGGCGCTCGATCTGCTCGCTCGGCTGGCCGAGGTGGCGGGCCATCAGCGTCACGTTCTCGCGGGCCGTGAGGTGGGGGAAGAGGCCGCCGTCCTGGATCACGTAGCCCATCCGGCGGCGCAGCCGCTCCGCGCTCTGCGGCGTCACGGCCTCGCCCTCGAACTGCACCGTCCCGCTGTCCGGCCGCAGCAACCCGATCATCAGCCGCAGCAGGGTCGACTTCCCGCATCCGCTCGGCCCGAGGAGGGCCGTCGTCTGTCCCGACGCTGCCGTGAGGCTCACGTCGCGGAGTGCGTGCGTCGAGCCGAAGGCTTTGGATACGTGGCGGAGGGTGAGCACGGCGTAGGCGGTAGGGCCGTTCATAGATTATCCCCGGCCCGGCGCGGTTCCGCTGCTTGACGGCGGTGGGCGTCGGGCCGTAGTTTTCTCCTCTGACCGCCAATGTAGCTCAGTTGGTAGAGCAGCTCATTCGTAATGAGCAGGTCACCGGTTCGAGTCCGGTCATTGGCTCCTGTGAGGCCCGGGTCCCGCGACGGCTCCGGGCCTCGGCCTTTCTACCCTCCGGCCCACGCAACGACGCCGTAGGCGAGGGCGATCAGGACGCCGACGATCCCCCACGCGAGCGCGAACCCGCGGAGGTCGGTCCGGTAGCGGGCGACCGAGAAGCCGTCGGTGAGGCGCAAGTCGAAGCAGATTTTAGAAGGTATCGGCGCATGCGGTATTCGCCTGTCGGTTATGTTTGCGCTCCCCGAGCGTCTGGCGTTCCGTTCTTGCCTAAGCTACTCCAAGACTCAGTTTCAACCTTGTCGTCTGCCACTCGCAATACGATCCGGAGCGAACTCGAATCTGCCCGCCGTGAGCTTCTAGACCTCGGGCTTCGCAACCCCCTGCTCAACTATCAAACCTTCAAGGCGCGGGGGCTCGATATCACCGACGAACTTCCGGCACAGGTCTACGAGGTCCTCGTCGGCGAAAGGCGGCTGATGTCGTTCTTGCCCATCCCAGACTTCGACGAGGAAGAAGAACTGTTCGAGCCGTCGCTCTTCGAGAACGACGAATATCAGGGCGACCTATCGGCGTTGCTCACTCAGCCCGAAGAGGCGGGCGAGGAGGGAACTGCCTCGCGGCACACGGACAGTCGGCTCCAGACGCCCTACACACCAAGTAAGCTTCAGAGTCGGCTGCTCGCGACGTTCTATGCTGCACGGACGTTCGTGGAGGAGCAGGGCGTCAACGTGTTGTACCTCGCGCTTGGAATGCTGGAATGGTACGAGGATCTGTCGAGCGACAAGCGGCGTCGGGCACCGCTCCTTCTCGTTCCGGTCGAACTGACACGGACAGACGTGCGTGCTCGCTTCCGGCTCTCTTACACTGATGAGGAGGTCGGTGGCAACCTCTCATTGCAGGCCAAGCTCAAGGCTGAGTTCGGGCTTTCCCTTCCACTGCCCGACCCGGAGGCAGAACTCGACATCGAGGCTTATTTCGACCGGATTGGGGACGTCATCGATGAGACGCCTCGATGGAGAGTAGACCGGGAGGCTGTTCACCTCGGCTTCTTCCTGTTTGGGAAGCTGCTGATGTACAACGACCTCGACGTGACCGAGTGGCCGGACGGCACCAGCCCGCTCGACCACGACATCATCGGGGCCATTCTCGGCGACGGCTTCCCGCCAGCGACCGACCGGCTCAGCGATGAGGAACATCTCGACCGGCACCTACACCCCGACGAAGTCCACCAAGTCGTCGATGCAGACGGTTCGCAGACGCTCGCGCTCCTAGACGTCAAGCGTGGCAACAACCTAGTCATCCAGGGGCCGCCGGGGACAGGAAAGTCGCAAACCATCACGAACATCATCGCCGAGGCCATAGGGCAGGGGAAGAGCGTATTGTTCGTGGCCGAGAAGATGGCGGCGCTCGAAGTGGTCAAGCGGCGACTCAATGGGGTTCATCTCGGCGATGCGTGCCTCGAACTTCATAGCCACAAGACGAGCAAGAAAAAACTGCTCGCAGAGTTGGAGCGGACGATCAATCTCGGTCGCCCCATGTCGGAGGCACTGCATACCGACCTCGATGTGCTCATCGACGCGAGGGATCAACTCAACGCATATGCCGCAGCCGTCTATGAGTCAATCGGGGAGACCGGCGTCCGGCCCTACGATGCCTATGGCGAGTTGCTCCTTCAGCGGCAGCGGTGGAATGGGGTCGAGCCACCCGGAGCGTCCGACCGAGACATGGAGTCGTGGACGGCATCGGACTGTGCTCGGCGGCGTGCGAAGGTGGTCCAAATGCAGACGCTCGTGGCCGACATAGGTCGCCCTACCGAGCACCCTTTCTGGGGAAGCAACCGGAAGGCGTTCCTGCCATCAGAGCAACAGTCGGTGGAACGCACTGCCAGTGAAGCCTCGACCTCTATCGAATCACTCTCTGAAGCCGTTCGGCCCCTCAGCGACTTCCTCCACCTCGATGCAGAAACGCCGGCCGACGCGGACGTGCTGACTCGGGCGGCACGCCGCGCCCTCGCGGCACCGGACCTCCGGGGCGTTCGGGTCGATGCCGGTGAGTGGCACGCGCGGCGCTCGGACGTGGCGGAACTCGTGCGCGTGGGGACGGCCTACGATGCCGTCCGGGCAGAGTACAACGAGGTGCTCATTCCCGAGGCATGGAAAGAGGACGTGCTGGAGACCCGCCAGCACCTCAAAGCTCACGGCGAGAAGTGGTACCGGATCTTCATTGGGGACTGGCGACGTGCGAAGAGTCGGCTTGCGGGGCTTATCGAAACGCCGATACCGACGGGGCACGACGAGCGCCTCGCCATCGTCGATGGCATCCGGGAGGCCCAGCGGCTTCGGAAAGAGATCGATGCCTACGCGTCGCTCGGGTCGGGGCTGTTCGGTCTGCAGTGGGAAGGCGCGGCGTCGGACTGGGCGGTGCTGGAGCGCATCGCGTCGTGGATGACCTCGCTGCATGGGGACGTAGCCTCCGGCAAGGTGCCCCGCGGCCTTGTCGCGTTTCTCGCGGGTGGCCCCGACCTCGATGCGCTGGAGCCGCTTGCCGAGAACGTGGAAGGGCGGCTGAAGTCGTTCGGCGAGCGTATGCAGAAGGCGGTAGACATCGTGGCGTTCGTGGCCGAGCGACGGTACGGCGAGGGCGAGACTATTGACATGCAGCCTCTGCATGTGCTCGCGGCTCTTGCGAAGGGATGGGCGAAACAGGCTGCGAGACTTCAGGAGATCGTGACTTTCAACCACCAAGTCGATGCGTTCGCCGAAGACAGCCTCATTCTCTTCGCCGGTCTAGCCACGAACTGGGAGCACGCAGCGACGCATCTCTCCGACGCCTTCGACTACGTCTGGTACTCGACGCTCGTCGATGTCGCCTTCACCGAGCGTCCAGCACTTGCCCGGTTCAACAGCGCACTCCACGGCGAAGCGCTCCGCCGGTTCATCGACCGCGACGAGATCGCCCTCGCCTATAACCGTGTCCGACTCGCCCTCGAACACTGGCAGAACCTCCCGCGCAATGGGACGGCAGCCTCTGCTGCCGGACAACTAGGCGTGCTCTACCACGAGTTTGGGAAGAAGCGGCGGTACCTGCCTATCCGCAAGCTCATGACCGTCGCTGGCCGGGCCGTGCAGGCGATCAAGCCTGTGTTCATGATGAGTCCGATGTCAATCGCGACGTACCTCCCGCCCGGAACGGTCGATTTCGATCTCGTCGTGTTCGACGAAGCGAGCCAGGTGAAACCGGTCGATGCCTTCGGCGCGATCCTTCGCGGTCGGCAGGCAGTCGTCGTGGGCGACAGCAAGCAGCTGCCTCCGACGAGCTTCTTCGACAGCGTGGTCGGCGATGCCGACGACGAGGACTTCTCCGACACCGCCGACATCGAGAGCATCCTCGAACTGTTCAAGTCAAAGCGGGCCCCCGAGCGTATGCTCAATTGGCACTACCGTAGCCGCCACGAATCCCTCATCGCCGTCTCAAACCAGGAGTTCTACGAGAACCGACTCGTGATCTTCCCCAGCCCCGACGCCGGGAAGGCAGAGGTCGGCCTCGTCTACCATCACCTTCCCGAGACCACCTACGACAAGGGGGGACGCCGCTCGAACCGGAAGGAGGCAAAGGCTGTCGCAAAGGCCGTAATGAGGCATGCGAAATCGACGCCGGAGCTCTCTCTGATGGTGGCGACGTTCAGCCAAGCCCAGCAGAAGGAGGTGCGAGATCAAGTAGACCTGTTATGCCTGCAAGACCCCGAACTAAATTACTTCGCTAACCGCAGGGACGTAATCGAGCGGTTTGATGTTAAGAACCTCGAGAACGTGCAGGGCGACGAACGCGACGTCGTTTTCATCAGTGTCGGCTACGGGCGGGACCAGCACGGCGCGGTGTCGATGAACTTCGGGCCGCTCAACCGCGAGGGTGGCGAGCGGCGGCTCAACGTGCTGATCTCGAGGGCACGCCGCCGGTGCGAAGTATTTACGAACCTCCGCGCCGACGACATCGACCTCGGACGAACTGACGCTCGCGGGGTCGCCGCCTTCAAACGGTACCTCCAGTACGCCGAAACGGGGGTGCTCGAGATGGACAAGCCGACGGGACGGGAGCCGGACTCCCCATTCGAGGTGGCGGTGGCGAAGGCCCTCCGCACGCTCGGGTACCGCGTCGAGTACCAGATCGGCGTCGGCGGCTTCCGGATCGACCTCGCGGTCGTGGACCCGGAGCGACCGGGACGCTATCTCCTCGGCATCGAATGTGATGGGGCGACGTACCACAGCGCCCGCACCGCTCGGGACCGCGACCGCATTCGGCAGTCTGTGCTCGAAGGTCTTGGTTGGCGGATCCACCGAATCTGGAGTACCAACTGGTTCCGGTACCCGCAGAGCGAGGTGAAGCGGGTGGTCGCTGCCATCGAGCGCGCAAAGGCCGAGCCGGTGGACCGCTCACCACCTCGCCGCACGGTCGATATGCCCTCGCTCGAACGAGCCGACAAGCCGCTTGAGAAGCGCGCGCCCGTGCCGACGGAGCCGTACGTGAAGGCAAAACTTCGCGGACACTTGGAGCCTCTTCACGAAGTGCCGAAGCACATACTCGCTGGGGATGTTGGTCATGTCGTACGGGTGGAGAGCCCCGTCCACTTCGATGAGGTTGCGCGGCGCATACTCGATGCCAGCGGAGTGAGTCGACTCGGCAGTCGTATTCGAAAAGCGATTGAGAGTGCTACTCTTCTCGCCGAGGCGCGGAACGGCATCGTCCGGCGCGGAGACTTTCTCTACCTCTCTTCGCAAAAGCGGGCTGATGTGCCCGTCCGCGAGCGGAGCGATCTGTCGGCGGGGTCTCGCAAGTTTGATTTCATCGCGCCGGAGGAGGTGCGAGCGGCAATCGCGGAGGTGATCTCTTCCTCATTCGGAATCGCGGCCGAGGATCTCGCGCTCGAAGTGTGCCGGATGTTTGGGTTCGGGCAGACGAGCGAGCAGATGCGCGTAGCCGTCGCTGGTGCCCTGGCAGACATGCAGAGCGCCGGAACAGTCGCCGAGCGTCACGGCATGCTTGCGCTGACAAACCTGAACGCCACGGACTACGACGTGCAGTTCTGACGGCTACATTTCGTCATTGGTCCAAAGGTTCTCGTGCTCAGCCACCACCCACGGCTCAGGGCTGCCAGCGGTGTCTACGTCGTGCGAATGCCAGACTACGTCAAGACCCACCGCCTCACACTCATACGATGACACGACTCCCCTTCATCGGAGCAGGCGCGGGTCGAGCGGAGTTCCCGTCGGAGCACCGAACACGATCTCGCCGAACGCCGGATGCTCCGGATTCAGCAGCACGTTCCACTCGGAGGTGTGCGAGCCGGGGATCGCCGGTCGGATTCAGAGGCATTCCCTGTCTACGGTTTCACGGCTCGGAGCAGGATGCTACCGCGCTTCCCAGAGGCCGCCGACGGGAACAGCCCAGAGGCGTTCACCGAACGGAAGCGCGGTCTCGCCGTCGTAGAGGATCACGCCTGCGACGAAGCGGTCGCCGACGGCCTCCTGGAGCTTGCGGAGCCCGCGGAAATCGCTCGCCCGGACGGTGGCCGACGCCTTGACCTCCACGCCCGCGATGTAGCGGCCTGACCGCTCGAGCACAAGGTCGACCTCGACCCCGTCGCGGTCGCGGAGGTGGTAGAAGGCGACGGGGTCCTCGTACCCGCTCGCCTGCCGCCGGAGTTCTCCGTAGACGAACGTCTCGAGCATCTGGCCGGTCTACCTCAACACCGCCCCCGTCGTCGTCATCACCTCCGGCCCGAGCGGCCCGGTCAGCACTTCATCGGTGACGTTCGCCTGGGACGGATCGGACGACCCGCGCCAGAGCGGGCGCTCCATCATCGGCTACGAGTGGGCGCTTAACGACCAGACCGGCACGACGACCGCGACCTCGCGCACGTTCACCGGCCTCGCCGTCGGCTCCTACGTCTTCCGGGTCCGCGCCGTCGACGACGAGGGCGGGACGAGCTACTGGGCGTCGCGGTCGTTCTCGGTGACGGCGGACGTGGCCGTGCCCCAACTCGCGCTCTCGACGGCACTGCTCAGTCCGGGTGAGTCGGTCACGATTGGCGGAAGCGGGTATACGGCGAGTGGTGATGTTGTTCTCTCAATCATAGGGCCTTCCGGCTTCGATGCGATTGACTCTCACTTCTCTGCAACTCCAGATGGTGAGTTCACAACTTCATTTTCCGCCAATACCGCAGACCCGTCCGGTACCTACAGCGTCGTCGCCCGCGACGAGGCGACGGGCCGCTACTCGCCCGCAATCAACTTCCGCGTCGAAGAGGGTCCGGAGCCGACGTTCGCGCTCCGCATCACCAAGCCTGCGCCTGGTGAAAATGCACGGATCGGCAGCGGAGGTCAAGACGGCGGCTACCGCTCCTTCGGTGGCAGGGTGCTCGTTGAGTGGGAAGACCAGATGCTGCGCATCGGCAACCCAGAGAGCTTCGTCAACTCCGTCTTCCGAAGTTTCCGCTACCGGATCGATCTCTCAGAAGACGGAGGGGCTACTTGGCCGACCACGCTAGGGTACAGAGATGGCATCGGGATCTATGACGAGATCAAGACGATCAGCGAGACAGTGGAGATTTCGAACGCTGTAAGCAGTACGGACTACCGCATCCGGGTGACTGATGAACTCACCCCGTCCAGCTTCGACATCTCCGGCCCGTTCAGCGTGACCGACGAGTCAGCCTCGGGAATCGACGCCGAGTTTGTCTGGGACTACAGCTACGAGGACTACGAAGACCGCGACAGCCCTGTTTTGGGCGTTGCAGCCGACGGCGTAGCCCGTTTTCTCGTCAAGGTCACCGACCGCCTGCCTGACGACGGCTGCGACGTGCAGAGCGTCTCGGTAGCTCTTTCCGACCCCTTCTCACCTTCGAGCACCACGCCGCAAACGCTGGGACGCGTGAAGAGGGTCGGAGACCTGAGTGAGACGACTGGCTGGAGCGACGCGGCCAGCACTGGCGAGCGCACGACGCTAGACCCATTCGGGCCGCTGCCGGGTGCAGACGGTGAGTTCTGGTTCTGGTACCGTGCTCCGGACGACTTCAACCGGTTGCCAGAGGACGTAGACCGAGCAGGCCGAACGGTGCTCGTGACCATCACTCCTTCATTCTCTGCTATTCCCTGTTCCACGGAGCCGCTTCTTCGGCCCATCGAAGTCGTGCGCCCGCCGCTCATGCTTGTTCATGGCTTCAATGGAGGTCCTGATGACTGGGACGATCTGCGGGGCCGGAACGGCAAGCTGTTCAAGGACGACCCTCGGTTCCGCGCCCGCCTTGTCCCACAGATGGCTCCGGGCGGCGGGTTCGACGAGAACGCCGAGAAGTTGCTTGGGCCACCACGAGGGCAGGGCGGAAAGTCGTTCTCGTCTGCTGTGAGCCTGCTCCGCGAGCAGGGCTACGCTGCTAACCTCGTGGACTACGTTGGCCACAGCATGGGGGGGCTGATGCTTCGAGCAGCGATTGACGTGCCTTCTGGCGCACCGGACTACAGGACGCTGGCGAACTACAACAAGGGCTATGTCTACCGGGCGGTCACTCTGGACACTCCACACAATGGGACTGAGTTAGCAAATATGCTCGTTGACATCACAGACGAGATCAACGGTGTCTTTGGCTCAGGCGTGCAGGAGCTGTTGTACTTCATGAGGTTTATAGGTCTCAGCTATTTCTATGAGTTCTGCATACCATTCGACAGATCCGCCTGCCCGACTGCTGCGATAGAGCATATACAGGCTAACGGTAGGGGGTACGGTTTGGAGGCAACCGCGACACCTGCCGTACATATCATCGGTGGCGACATCGCACCTGGCCTCGAAGACTATCCGACGAATCAAACGGAGTCTTTCAGAGCAGAGACGGTTATCAAGGCGCTTATGACGGCGCTCATTTCTCCGGTCCTTGCGGAAACGTTGGAATGGGAAGAAGAGCACCTGCGTTTGCAAATTGCAGACGCCTATCTGGACATCTATGGAGTAGGCGATCAGGAACTGATTCAGATCCTTGACGCCTTTGGCGAGAAACATGGGGAAGACGAATTCGCCACAAATGGTGATGTCATCGTCGCGCTTCCGAGTCAGCTAGCCGGACTCGGCAGGGCTGACGTAGCAACTACTGTCTACGACGGTGTCTCTCACTCCTCTACGACATCCAGCAACTACGTCACGGGCAACACAGAAGTCGGGCACAACGTCGATGAATTGCTCAACTACCCGGCTTCCAACGATGCTTACCGGGCCGGTTTCCCGGCTCAGCCTTATGGTAATGCCCCGACTGCACGCGGAAGAGACCAACTACCGCTTCGTTCGGCCCCGGGTCGCCTCTCGCTCTCGGCTCCGGTGTCGGGTACAGGCGTGACCGTTGGCGACGTGCTTCCCGTTTCAATTCAGGTCGCCGACACGACCGGATTTGTGAGCCTCAATGTGTTGTTCCAGCAGGAGTCCATAGGCGTTTCGGCAGTGGCTCCTACGGTGAACCTCGCGCTGCCCGTGACCGGAGCCGTGCTGGACTCCGTCACCGTGCTCGCTCTCGCCACATTCGCTTATCCCGACAGCGTCGTGCTTGCCTCGGCAAGTCAGCGGGTTTACGTTGATCCTGGCACCTCGCCTGTCTCCTTCTCGGTGGACGACGATCTTCACCTGCTCACAGTGGGGGACGAAGTGCGGCCGGAGTACGAGGCCGTCTTCCCGACGTTTCTCGCGCAGCCGGGCGAGAACGAGGACGCGCTCCTCGTCACTGGCCTCGACGCTTCGGTCGTCGCCTTCGAGCCGGAGTTCAAAGCGTTCCGGGCCGTCGGCGAAGGCTCAACGCTCGCCGTCCTGAATTACCGAGGTGTGGCTGACACGCTCCGGTTCTCGGTCGGCGAGGCCCCGCCGCAGGCTGGTCTCAGCGTCTCCATCGAGCCGGTCGGCTCGCCCATCGAGATTCCGGCGGGCGGCGGCACCTTCGACTACCGCGTCACGCTCACCAACCCCACCGACGGCCCGCTCACCTTCGACGGCTGGACCGACGTGACGCTGCCGAACGGCAGCCCCTACGGCCCCGTCGCCGGTCCGGTCCGTCTCACGGTCCAGGCAGGTGCGACGCGCCAGTTCACGCTGCGCCAGAGCGTCCCGGCGTTCGCTCCGGCGGGGACGTACACCTACACCGCCCGAGTCGGGTCGACCTTCCCGGCGACCGAGCAGAGCGACAGCTTCCCCTTCGCTAAGCTCCCGCCCGCTGCTCGCCCAACGTCGAGTGCAGCACTCGCCACCGGTACGCCGGAAGAATCGGCTCCTCGCACCACCGCACAACTCAAGGCCACGAGCGGCATTGAGGCCGCGGCTGAGGCCAAGACAGTGCCGTCGGCTCAGCCCGACCTGCAGCCCGACGTTGCACCGAGCAGCGCGCCCGAGACAGACGACTTCGTCTTCGACGTGGCAGACTGGCCGGTCGTGGACCTCGCCACCGGGCTGCCCTTCGGTGCCGAGGCCGCCGCACGTGGCACCGGCGACGAGGCGGCACTCGACGAAGCCGAGACCGCTGAGATTGAGACTGCACCGCTGTCGGTAGCGCTGCCGACGGAGCCTGCGCTCTACCCGGCCTATCCCAACCCGTTCACCTCCTCGACGACGATCCGCTACGACCTCGCTGAAGCGGGCCACGTCCGGCTCGCAGTCTACGACGCCCTCGGTCGGCGCGTGGCACTGCTCGCAGACGGGCAGCAACAGCCAGGGCGCTACCAGGCAACGTTCGATGCCTCGCGTCTCGCCAGCAGCGTCTACGTGGTGCGGATGAGGACGCCGGACTACGTCGAGACCCACCGCCTCACCCTCATCCGGTAACCTGACTCTGCTTTACCCAAGCAAGCGCGGGTCGAACGGGGCTGCTGTCGGGACATCGAATACGATCTCTTCGAACGCCGGGTGCTCCGGGTTGAGCAGCACGTTCCACTCCGTCGGAACCACCACGCTCGGCACACGCAGCGCAAGCGAGGACTGCTCGTCAAGCCACCGGTCGCCAACGGCTTGGGACACGCCAGTATAGGGCCGTGCGTCCCACCCGGTCGGTAGCGAAGCCGTATCGAGCGTGTCGAGGTGATGCTCGTCGAAGGAGGCTTTGACGGCGAGGTACCCCCGGAGCCGGTGACGGTCGCCCGCGCCCGCGAGGACTTCGAGTAGGGCCAGCGAAAGCGACCCGGCGGTGTAGACGAGGCGACGCCCTTCGCTGCCCCAGCGTCCGCCCCATAGCCGCGCTCCTTCGCCCGAGAAGGCGGTGTCGGCGTACTCCGGGGCGGTGATGCGCCAGACCTCGATCACGGCATCCTAGACCGGTATCCCGTGAGGGATCTGTCTGAGGAGTCGCTCGACGAGTCGCGCGCCCGGCTCGGTTCGGGCGAGGTCGAGCGGGCGAACGTCGCCGAGTGCGAAGTTCTCCTCACGCATCCACGCCCGAGCGTGCTCGACGCCGCCGAGGGTGCCCACAGCGAGGGCGGCAAGACGACCGAGGCGGTAGGCCCGTTCGGATTCGGCAGGCGTGAGGCGCTCCCCGGCAGTCCGCCTACGCGAGATCGTGCGCGGGGAGAGCAGAAGGGCGTCGGCCAGCTCCTGGCTGGAAAGGCCGAGCGTCTCTTTGATCCCGTCGAGCGTGGTCGAAGCGAGACCCTGCTCGATGCGGTGGGCAGCGGTAGGAAGGTCCCAGTCGGCGAAGCCAGCAACGGTACGGGTGACGGAGGGAGTCGGCATGAGGTCAGCAGATGGCTTGACGCGGTACGTCACATGGCCTACGTACAGACTGGCATGGCCGGTGGTTTCACCCGCCGGCCCACGCAACGACGCCGTAAGCGAGGGCGAGCAGGCCGACGACGATCCCCCACGCGAGGGCGAACCCGCGGAGGTCCGTCCGGTAGCGAGTGAGCGAGAAGCCGTCGCCGAGGCGAGGCAGGTTGACGAGGAGCAGGCTCGCACCGCGCCGCGCCGCCGGGGCATCGTCCAAGAGGGGCGGGGGGCCGGGCGCGGCGGGGACGCTCGGCGTGACCGCGCTCTCCGTGCCAGGTGCGCCGACGGGCACCGCCGCCGGCTCGGTCTCGTGGATCACCTCGATACCCGCCTCGGCAAGGCGCTCCTCGTCGCCGACGGGCGTGTTGAGGAGCGAGTAGAACGCGTTGAGGTCGGCCTCCGGCTCGGGCCGCGTGGCGAGGCTGACGGCGATGAGCGTCGCGATCCCCGCCGGGAGGTAGAGCGCGACCTGGGCCGGGAAGCTCCACGCCAGCCCGCTCGTGACGAGGAGGCAGCCGAATGTCACCGCGAGCGCGGCCCACGCGCCCCAGCGGTTGGCCCGCCGCCAGAAGAGCGCCGCCCAGAACGGAATCCCGAGAAACGCCATCAGCTTCCACAGCAGCTCCAGCCCGCCGATCACACTCGGGAGGGCGAGCGCGGCCACGACCCCGATGGCGACGACCGCCCCCGACGCCCCGCGCCCGACGGCGAGGTAGTGCGCCTCGGGGGCCTCGGGCCGGACGTAGCGCCGCCACACGTTGCGCGTGAAGAGCGCCGAGCCGCCTACCATAAACGCGCTCGCCCCCGCCACGACGGCCGCCGCGACGGCCGCGACGAGCAGCCCCGTCAGCCCCACCGGGAGCAGTTCGCGCGCCGCGATCCCGAACGCCGCCTCGCGCGTCCCCCGGCTCGCCCCGCCCGCAAACGCCGGGAGCGCCGCTGCGATCAGCACGCCCGAGAGCGCCCACCCGAGCGTGGCGAAGCGCTTGACGAAGTTGCCGTAGGTCCAGCCCGTCCGGCACGCGATCTCGTCCTTGCCCGCCCCGTTGATCGCCATGTGGTGCGGCTGCACCGTCGCCCCGACGAGCGCGTTGACGACGCCCATCACGACGTAGAACAGCGTCACCTCCTCGGCGGCTACGAGGCTGAACCAGGCCGTCCCCTCGGGGAGCGCCGCCCGCGCGCCCTCGAACCCGCCGACTGCCGCGAGCGCGTACGGGATGAGCAGGAACGAGAGCACGAGGATGAACAGCCCCTGCACCGCCTGCGTCGTCACCGCCGCGACGAGGCCGCCGAAGAGGCTGTAGGCGACGAAGAACGCGACGAGGGCGAACACCGCCGCCTCAACGCTCACGGCCTCGCCCGTCACCGCCGAGATAGTCAAGCCAGCCCCTTTGAGCATCACGCCCGTCGTGACGGCGAAGTAGAGCAGTCCGATGACGGCGTAGGCCGCGCCCAGGGGTGCCCCGTAGCGCCGCTCGAAGAAGTCGCCGATCGTGAGGTAGCGCAGCCGCCGGTAGACCGGCGCGAGGAGCCAGTAGAAGGGCGTCGAGAAGAGGTAGATCCACTGGAACCAGATCGCGGCAAGCCCGAACTGCGCCGCCCCGCCGGAGACGGCCACCACCTGGCTCGTCCGCGTCCCCGTCCCGAACGCCTGCGCCACCATCAGGAGCCGCCCGAACCGACGCCCGCCCATGAAGTAGTCGCCCGTCGTGGCTACGCCCCGGCTCATCCGCAGCCCGAGCCACGTCACGCCCGCGACGTAGACGGCGACGACGGCCCAGTCGAGAGGCGCGAGTCCGAGCATGGGGGTGGGCGAGTGGGCGAGTGGGCGAGTGGGCGAGTGGGCGAGTGGGCGAGTGGGCGAGTGGGCGAGTGGGCGAGTGGGCGAGTGGGCGAGTGGGCGAGTGGGCGAGTGTTGAAACGCGACACTGGAAAAGTTCCTCCCTTTCGCCCATCCGCCCTCTCGCCCTTTCCGCGCCGCAGGCGCTAACGAAGCACCGTCACACGCTCCGTCGCCGAGCGGCGGCCCGCGCTGAGGCGAAGGAGATAGACGCCGCTCGCCACGTCGCCGGCCGTCCAGGTTGCCTCGTGCCGACCCGCCGCGTACTCGCCCTCAGCCAGTGTCGCCACGACGCGGCCGAGCATGTCGTAGACCCGGAGCGTCGCCGTCCCGGCCTCGGCCAGTGAGAACCGGACGGTCGCGTCCCCGGCGAGCGGGTTGGGGTAGAGGCCTAGAGCAAACGTCGGCGCGGCGGTCTCATCCTCGTTGCTGACGACCATGTAGGTGCCCCAGCGGGGATCGCCGACGGGGCCGCCGTCGGAAGCGCCGGTCGCGGCCTCGGTCGTGACGAGGACCGAGTAGTCGTCCTCGTCAGGGTTCTCGTAGACGGGGTCGGCCGAGAAGTTGCCCTCGCCGGCGTCGAAGGCGCGGCGCGCACGGCTGTTGAGGTCGTCGGCGTCCTCGAAGTCGCTGAAGTTGATGGACAGGTTGGTCTCCTCACTGTCGACGTCGATGGGGTTGGTGTTGCCCCAGAAGAGGACGTTGCGGAGCGAGGCGGCCGGGAAGGCGGGCTGGAAGTCGATCGTCGCGGCGCCGTCGATGCCCGTGATGGTGACGAACTCCATCGCGAAGGTGTCGGGGGCGGCTTCGAGCCGGAGGCGGTCCCGGCTGCCGTCAATCGTGGAGTTGGTCATGACGAAGCTCGGCGAGGCGAAGTCGCCGCGGAAGGCGACGGGTCGGCGGCCGGCGTTGCGCAAGATCACGTCGTCGAAGAAGACCGCCCCGACGGCCTGGTCGAAGCGGACGAGGTCCTCGTCCTCGCCGGAGTTGGCGAGGATCGACGAGCGGACCGTGATGCTCGCGCCGGTGCCCTCGTCGTAGCGGAGGACCTCCTCGACGCGCTCCTCGCCGTCGGCCTCGACGCCGACGAGCTCGAGGTCGGCCTCGGGCCGGAAGAGCTTCTCGCCGTCCTCGAAGTCGGCACCGGGGGCGACGCGGGCCAGGGCCGGCTCCTCCTGCCCCGGCTCGACGCCCTCGGCCTCGATGCGGAGCGGGATGCGATTGCGAAGCGTGTTGCGGAGGGCGTAGTCCGCCTCGCGGTCGAGGAGCACGGCGAACGGGTTGGCGCTCGACGGGACGCTCGCGAGTTGGTTGACGACGGCCGACAGCTCCGGCCCGTCTGCGCCGAGCGTGTAGCTCTCGTCTTCGGAGAACAGCCCCCACCGGTTGTCGCCGATGATGGTGCCCTCCTCGTCGCCGTCGATGAGCGGGATGACAGCAATGTCGACGTTGAAGACGCCGGTGATCGGGTTCTCAAAGATGGGCTGCCCGCTGACGACGGTGCCGTTGCCCTCGCCCGCGTCGAAGGCGGCCTCGGCGGGGTTGTCCTCACCGGGGAAAGCGTTCGGCATCCCGCCGATGGTGACGAGGTAAGTGTTCTCGATCACGATGTTCTCGGCCCCGATCTCCGCCAAGAGGTCGATCGCTCCGCCCTCCTCGTACTGGATGAGCGCGTCGCGGATCTCGACCGAGCCGTAGTCCTCGGAGCGCACGTCGATGGCGGGGGCGCCACCGCCGTTGAGGCGGTAGAGCGTCGCCCCGTCGAAGTGGAGCGAGTCCACGGCCCCGTCGAGCCGGAACTCCTCGGCGTCGAACGCGGTGATGTCCTCGAACGAGAGCATGCCGATGGTAGCCTCCGTGCGGAAGGCCCCGCGCCCGCTCGCGGCGAAGACTACGTCCTCGAAGACCGCCGCGCCGAGCACGAGCGGGTCGCCGCTGCCATCGTCCTCGTCGTTGATTCGGACGAGGTCTTCCCCGTCCTCGGAGCCGCGGAGCGTCACGTCGGTGACGAAGAGGCTGTCGAGGCCGGCGTCCTTGATGCGGATCACTTCCTCAGCGAGGCCGGCCCCGTCGAGCGCGAGGTACTCCAGCCGGAGCGACGCGCCGGGCCGCACGAGCGGGTCGCCGAACGCGCTGCCCGTAGCGCGGATCTCGGGGGCGGACTCCAGTTCGGGGTCGCCGAAGATGGTGATCGCGTTCGTGTTCCGGAGCGGGCGGTCGATCTCGTACGGGTCGGCGCTCGTCAGCCGGAGCTCGGACCCGGCGTCGGAGAACTCGGCGGCGATGAGGAGTTCGCTGCCCGTGGCAACGTTGATGACTTGGGCCGACGCGGGCACGGCGAGGAGCGCGAAGAGCAGAGGGAGGAGGCGGTGCATGAGATCGGTGGTTGGGTTGGCGGGAGTGGGCGAGTGGGCGAGTGGGCGAGTGGGCGAGTGGGCGAGTGGGCGAGTGGGCGAGTGGGCGAGTGGGCGAGTGGGCGAGTGGGCGAGTGGGCGAGTGGGCGAGTGGGCGAGTGGG
>JBCDKT010000036.1 GCA_038746285.1 Bacteroidota bacterium | reverse complement strand
CGTCTGACCGTCCACCGTCTGACCGTCCACCGTCTGACCGTCCACCGTCTGACCGTCCACCGTCTGACCGTCCACCGTCTGACCGTCCACCGTCCCATGACCGCCCTGCTCCTCACCCAAGCCGACGACGGCCTGCGCGCCGCGCTCACCGAGGTAGACGAGGCCGAGTTGCCCGAAGGCGACGTGCTGATCGACGTGGCCTATTCGAGCCTCAACTACAAGGACGGCCTCGCGGTCACCGGCAAGGGCAAGATCGTGCGCGGCACCTTCCCGTTCGTGCCGGGGATCGACCTCGCCGGGACCGTCGCGGCGTCGGAGAGCGACCGGTTCGCGCCGGGCGATGCGGTGATCCTGACCGGGTGGGGGACCGGCGAGGACCGGTGGGGCGGCTTCGCTGAGCGCGCCCGGGCCAGCGCCGAGCATCTCGTCGCTCTGCCGGACGGGCTGAGCCTGCACGAGTCGATGGCGATCGGCACGGCTGGGTTTACCGCGGTGCTGGCGGTGACGGCGCTCGAAGAGCACGGGGTCACGCCTGCAAGCGGCGAGGTTGTCGTGACGGGCGCCTCGGGCGGGGCCGGGAGCCTAGCCGTCGCCTTGTTGGCCCGGCTCGGGTACGACGCAGTCGCCTCGACCGGCACTCCGTCGGCGCATGGCTACCTCCGCACGCTCGGCGCGAGCCGCATCATCAGGCGCGACGAACTCGGGGACGGACCGGCGCGGCCGATGGAAAAAGCGCGGTGGGCTGGCGCGGTCGACGGCGTGGGCGGGAAGACGCTCGCCACGCTCCTCGCGCAGACCGACCGCCACGGCAGCGTCGCCGCCTACGGCCTCGCCCAGAGCCACGAACTCTCCACGACTGTCTTCCCGTTCATCCTGCGCGGCGTAAACCTCCTCGGGGTCGACTCCAACACCTGCCCGCCGGAGCGCCGCCGCGCAGCCTGGGATCGCCTGGCTGACCTGCTCACGAGCGACGATCTGGACGCCATGCAGCAGACAATCGGACTCGGCGAGGTGGTCGACTTCAGCGAGAAGATCACGCGCGGCGAGACGCAGGGGCGGATCGTAGTGGACGTCAACGCCTGATGGCAACGGTTTCCCACTGGCAAGCGGACGCGCCGGGTGTGGCTACGGCTGGCGAGCCCCCGAGCCGCTGCGACGTGGCGGTTGTCGGGGGCGGCATCGCGGGAGCCTCGACGGCCCACTGGCTCCGGCAGCTTGAGTCGGACCTCGACGTGGTGCTCGTCGAGCGGGGCCGGCTGGCGAGCGGTGCGAGCGGGCGCAACGCCGGGTTCTTGCTCCAGGGCACCGACGCCGACTTCGCCCGCACGGCCGAGGAGCGCGGCGCAGAGGTAGCCCGCCGGCTGTGGCAGTTCACCCAGGAGAACCGCGACGGTCTCGTCGAAGCGCTTGGCGGCGCAGAGGTCGAGATGGTGCCGTCGGGAAGCTTGACCGCAGCAGGCGACGAGGCCGAAGACGCGCGGCTACGCCGGGCGGCCGACTTGCTCCGAGCCGACGGCGTCGAGGCCGAGTATCTGCCGCCGAATGAGGCCAACCGCGAGATTGGAAGCGTCGGGTTCTTCGGCGCGCTGCGCGTGGCGGGCGGAGCGGCGCTGCACCCGGTCCGCACGGTGCGTGCCCTCGCTAAGCAGAGCGGTGCCCGCGTCGTCGAGCACTGCGCTGTGCAGAGCGCCGAGCCTTCGGGCGACGGTGTGCGGCTCGTGACGAGTGGCGGCACGCTGGAGGCCGGCCGCGTCGTTCTCGCGCTCAACGCCTACCTCCCGCGCCTCGTCCCACTCCTCGCCGAGCACGTTCGCCCCGTCCGCGCCCAGATGCTGGCGACCGCGCCGCAGCCGCACGCGCTCGGCCTGCCGGTCTACTCGCACGAGGGCTATTTCTACATCCGCCAACTCCCGACGGGCGAAGTCCTCCTCGGCGGTGCCCGGCACCTCCACCGCGAGGCCGAAGTCGGCTACGAAGATGCGGCGACCGCGCCGCTTCAGGCTGACCTCGAGGCCTACCTCCATCGCCACTTCCCGGCCTTCGCCGGTGCCGACGTCGCGCGGCGCTGGAGCGGGACGATGGGCTTTTCCTCGACCGGCCTACCCCGGTTCGGCACCGTGCCGGGCGTAGATCAGGCGTGGTGGGTCGGCGGCTTCACCGGGCACGGGATGGGTTACGGCTTCCGCATGGGCCGGACCGTGGCCGCCGCCGTATCGGGCCAGGATGACCCGTTTGATTCTCTGTTTCGATCCGATAGGTAGGCGGGAACGAGAGCCGGACGGTGCGGGTTCTGGGGCCCGGCGGCGCGTTTCGTCCGTCTTCCTAACCCACTGACGACATCTTCGATGGATACCTACAATCTCTCCGCTCCCGTCGCATCCCTCGGTTCCGAGGCGCGGGCGGCGTTTGTCACGCGGACCTACCTCCACCTGTTCGGCGCGATCCTGCTCTTCACGGGCATCGAGGTCGCCCTCTTCAAGTCGGGCCTCGCATTTCCTATCGCCGAGGCGATGCTGAGTGTCAACTGGCTGCTCGTGCTCGGCGGGTTCGTGATCGTGAGCTGGTTCGCGAGCCGGACGGCGCACTCGGCCCTCTCGCCGGCCGCGCAGTACGCGGCGCTCGGCGGGTTCGTGTTTGCCCAGGCGATCATCTTCGTACCGCTGCTCTACATCGCTAACACCGTCGCCCCCGGCGTGATCGGCAGCGCGGCGTGGGTGACGCTGCTCGGGTTCACCGGCCTCACGGCGGTCGCCGTGCTGACGGGCAAGGACTTCTCGGTCCTCGGCGGCCTCCTCAAGTGGGGCTTCATCGTCGCCATCGTCGCCATTGTGGCCGGTGTGCTGTTCGGCTTCGAGCTCGGGACCTGGTTCTCGGTCGCGATGATCGGTCTCGCGGGCGCGGCGATCCTCTACGATACCTCGAAGATCCTCCGCGACTACCCCGAGGACCGGCACGTCGCGGCGTCGCTCGAACTCTTCGCCTCGGTCGCGCTGATGTTCTGGTACGTCCTCCGGCTGATGATGAGCCGCAACTAGCGGTCGGGCGTGTGGGAGGATGGGGGCCTGCTGTAGCGCGCTCCCAACTCCCACACGCTCGTACCCTCACCCACCCACACGCCCAGACCCATGTCCTACGCCACCGCAGGCGACACCGTCCGCGTCCACTACACCGGCACCCTCGCCGACGGCACCGAGTTCGACTCGTCTGCCGGCCGGCCGCCACTCGAGTTCACCGTCGGCGGCGGGCAGGTCATCGCGGGCTTCGACGAGGCCGTGACCGGCATGGCCACGGGCGAGTCGCAGACCGTCGAGATTCCGGCGGACCAGGCGTACGGTCCGCGCCGGGACGAGATGATGCTGAGCGTGCCCCCGGAGCAGTTCCCGGAGAACCTCGACCCTGAAGTCGGCGAGGAACTGGAACTCACCGATTCCAGCGGGCAGTCGCTCGCGGTGCGTGTCGCCGAGGTGACGGACGAGGCCGTGACGCTCGACGCCAACCACCCGCTGGCTGGCGAGGACCTGACGTTTGCGATCACGCTCGAAGAGATCGTCAGCGGCTGAGGCCGCCCGCTACATCCTCCGGCGGCTGCTGTGGGTGGACTGCATCGCGGGCGGGGTCGCTGGGGTGACCGTTCTCGCGCTCAGCGGGTGGCTCAGCCGGATCGAAGGGCTACCCCACAAGGTGCTGCTCTTCACGGGCGTCGTGAACCTGCTCTACGCCTCGTGCTCGTTCTCGCTCGCCCGCCGGGCCGAGCGGCCGAGGAGTGGCATCAAGCTGCTGGTGGCCGCCAACCTCGCGTGGGTGCCGGTTTGCCTCGGGCTGGCGTGGACGTTCCGCGAGCAGGCTACCTGGCTCGGTCTCGCCCACCTGACCGGCGAAGCGGTATTCGTCGGCGGGTTGGCGCTGCTGGAATGGAAGCACCGGGAAGCGCTCCTCAACGCACCCGACGCCTAGCTTCCGCTCCGAGCGTTGGCGAGTTCGACCGCGCGCCCGAGGTTGACCACGCCACCCGTCGCCGAGAGCGTCCCGAAGTCGACGCGCTCGTCGGAGCCGGGGCGGAGCGCGGTGGTGCCCTCGTACGAGACGGCCGAGTCGAGCAGGATGCCGCGCACGTCGAGCGGGGAGAGGTCCGGGTAGTAGCTCAGCAGCAGGGCCGCGATGCCGCTCACGACGGGAGCCGCCACGCTCGTCCCGTCGGAGCGGTCCACGGCGTCGCCGGGCGAGAGCACGTCGATCTCGGCCCCGGGGGCGAAGAGGTCGACGCTCGTCTGGCCGTAGTTGGTGAACGTCGCCGCGAACGGGTCCGCACTCCACGTCGTCGCCCCGACTTCTAGCCAATTGCTCACGCGCGTGCCGTCGTCGAGCGCGGCGGTCGGGAAGTTGTCGGCGGCGTCGAGGTTCTTCGAGCCGTTCCCGGCCGCGTGGACGAGGAGGACGCCCCGCTCCTCGGCGTAGCGCACGGCCTCGTCCACGACCGCCTTCTGCGGCGAGTACGACTTGCCGAAGCTCATGTTGACCACGAGGGCTCCGTTGTCGACGGCGTAGCGGATCGCGTTGGCGATGTCCTTGTCGCGCTCGTCGCCGTTGGGGACGGCGCGGACCGGCATGATGAGGACGCTGCTGTCCGCCACGCCGTCGGTGCCGACGCCGTTGCCCCGGACGGCTGCGATAACGCCCGCGACCGAGGTACCGTGACCGGGGTAGGGGCCGTGCACGTCGCCGTTGCCGTAGCTACGCTCGGTGAGGTCGGCCGGGTCGTCGCCGATCGTCGGGCGCGGGTCGTAGTCGGTGTTGTAGCCGTAGGCGAGGACGTTGGCGATCTGTTTGCGCTGCTGCGTCACATCGTCCGGGGTGAGGCCGTTCGAGGCGAGGTAGTTCAGAAGCCCCTTCGCCCGCTGCACCTCTTCGCTGTCGATGATGCCGGGCTGGAGCTTTTCCGGTGCGTACGGCCCCTCGCCGAGCGTCGGGCGGAGGATGGTGACGGCCTGCTCAGTTGCCTGCTCGACCATCTGCATCTGCGCGAGCAGGCCGGTGTATTCCTCCTGCTGCGCCGCCAGCTTCTCCTCGGCGCGCTGGTAGTAGGCGTATTCCTCCAACTGCTCCTCGGTGAACGCGGCGGGGTCGGCGTCCTGGTAGAGCGGGCGGAGGCGGACGACCTCGCGCGTCACCTCGTAGGTGTCGTACTGGATGTTCTCGCCGTCGGCGTTGCCGAGAAAGCTCCAGCCATGCCGGTCGTCGACGTAGCCGTTGCCGTCGTCGTCGACGCCGTTGCCGGCGACCTCATCGGTGTTGGTCCAGATCCGGCCCCGCAGGTCAGCGTGCGTCGTGTCGATCCCCGAGTCGATCACGGCAACGACGACCGTCCGCTGCGGGCTGCGCCCGGCGAGGGCGCGGTAGCCCCGGTCGGCGCTGATGCCGCGGACGTTGTCGTCGGTCTTGTCCAGCATCAGCCACTCGCGCGGCGCGGCCCCCGGCAGCAGCGCCGCATCGGCCACCGATGCTTCTTCCTCAGCCTCAGCGGTTTCGGTCTCTTCCACGACCGTCGTCTCGACGACCGGCGTGGGGATCTCTTCCGGGAGCGGATCGGCAGGACGCGTAGCCGCGCACCCGGCGAGTGTAACGGCAGCGGTCAGGACGGCAAGCAGACGGGGCAAAGGCATCGGTCAGCGGCGAGCAGCGAGGGAGAAAATGAGCGCCGGAAGGTAACGCTCCAAGCAGGCGGTTGGTAGTGCAGATCGGCGCTGCTATGCTGCGTTCCGCACCGCATCCACCGTCTCCGGCACTTCGAGGCTCGACGTGTCACCGAGGTCGAGGCCGAGGTAGGCGGCGCGGATGAGGCGGCGCATGACCTTGGCGTTGCGCGTCTTCGGGAGCGCGGTAGCGAACTTCACCTCGCGCGGCTTGAGCGGCTTGCCGAGCGCGTCCACGAGCCGCCCGACCAACTCCGCCCGCAGGTCTTCGCTCGGGTCGTACCCGCCAGCGAGGACGCAGAAGGCGACGACCTCCTGGCCTTTGATATCGTGCGGGACCCCGATGGCCGCGCTCTCCAGCACCGCCGGGTGCGCGTTGAGGACGGCCTCGACCTCGGCCGGGCCGAGGCGCTTGCCGGCGACCTTGATCGTGTCGTCGCTTCGCCCGAGGATGTACCACAGGCCATCGCTGTCGACGGCGGCGAAGTCGCCGTGGGTCCACAGGCCGGGGTGCCGCCGCCAGTAGCTGTCGAGGTAGCGCTCGCGGTCGCCCCAGAAGCCGCGCGTCATCCCGATCCACGGCTGCCGGATGACGAGTTCGCCGACGGCACCGCGGACCGGCTCGCCCTCGTCGTTCACCACGTCGGCATCCATCCCGACGACCGGGCCGGAGAAGGCGCCGGGCTTGAGCGGCGTCAGGAACGACCCGCAGACGATCCCGCCCGAGATCTCGGTCCCGCCCGAGTAGTTGAGGATCGGCTTCGCCCCGCCGAGCACGGTCTCGAAGAGCCACGTCCAGCTTTCGGGATCCCACGGGCTGCCGGTCGAGCAGACGGCGCGGAGCGCGGCGAGGTCGTGCCGCTCGACGGGTGCTGTGCCGTGCGGCATGAGGGAGCGGACGAGCGTGGGACTCAGCCCCAGGTGGGTCACGCCGTGCCGGGCACAGAGCGCCCACGTCCGGTCCGGCTTGGGGTAGTCCGGCGCGCCGTCGAAGAGCACCATCGTCGCGCCGTTCAGGAGCGTGCCGAAGACGAGCCACGGCCCCATCATCCAGCCCATGTCGCTCATCCACCACATGACCTCGCCCGGGCGGAGGTCCATCGGGTGCGCCATGTCCTGCGCCGCCTTGACCGGGAAGCCGCAGTGGGTGTGGACTGCGCCTTTCGGCCGGCCCGTCGTCCCGCTCGTGTAGATCAGCATCACCACGTCCTCGGCGTCCGTCCGCTCGGTCTCAACCGATTCGGAGTCGTCGCTCGCGAGGGCCATCAGTTCGTCCCACGTCCGGTCGCGCCCGCGCATGATGGGTACGTCGAGGCCGGCGACGTGCTCGTAGACGAAAACGTGCTGCACGCTCGGCGCGTCGGCGAGGGCTTCGTCGGCGGTCGGCTTCATCGGGACCTGCCGCCCGCGCCGCATCATGCCGTTCGAGACGAAGAGCGCTTTCGCCTTGCCGTCGGCGAGACGGGTGGCGACGGCCGTCGCGCCGTAGCCCGAGAACAGCGGCAGGATCACGCCGCCGATCTTGGCAACCGCGAGGAAGGCGACGATGAGTTCCGGCGTCATCGGCATGTACAGCCCGACCGCATCGCCCTTCCCGATTCCGAGCGTGCGGAGCGCCGAGGCACAGCGACCGACCTCGCGGTGCAGTTCGCGGTAGGTCAGCGTCCGCACGGCGCCCGCCTCGCTCTCGCACCGCACCGCGTCGCGCTCGGCGACCTCCGTGCCCTGCCATTTGTCGAGCAGGTTGTGGACGATGTTCATCCGCCCGCCGGCGCACCATCGTGCGAACTCGATGCCGTCCGACGTGTCGAGGATCTGCCCGTACGGCTCGTAGAACTCGACCCCGAGGTCGTCCAGCACGGTATCCCAAAACCGGCCTACGTCATCCGTTGCCCACGCGAGGAGAGCCTCGTAGTCGGCCACACCGACGCGCTCCATGAAGCGGTGGAGATTGGTGCGCTGCGCCAGGTCGGGTTGCCAGGCGATGGCCTGGCCGAAGGGGTAGGTGTCGGGCATGAATGAAGGGGGCTGAAACGAGACAGGGGCGACCGCGAGGCCGCCCCTGAAACTACGGGTGCGAGGCGAGAGGCTACCGCGCCGCGTCGGCGGGCGAAGCGTCCGTGACGGCTCCATCACCGCCGACGTTCGCGCCCGGCGGGACCGGAGCGGCGTCGGGGAGTGGGTGGCCGTGCTTCTCGGGCTGCCACGAAAGCTGGTAGTCCTCGTCCTCGATCTGGAGGGCAGCTTTTGTGAGGTGGAGCGGCCGGAACGTGTCGACCATCACCGCGAGCTCGTGCGTCTCCTTGACGCCGATGCTGGCCTCCGTCGTGCCGGGGTGCGGGCCGTGCGGGATGCCACCCGGATGGAGCGTGAAGCTGCCCCGGTCGATGCCCTTGCGCGACATGAAGTCGCCCTCGGCGTAGTAGAGCACCTCGTCGGAGTCGATGTTCGAGTGGTTGTACGGGGCCGGGATCGAGTCCGGGTGGTAGTCGAAGAGCCGCGGGACGAACGAGCAGACGACGAAGTTGTGCGCCTCATACATCTGGTGCACCGGCGGCGGCTGGTGGACGCGGCCCGTGATCGGCTCGAAGTCGTGGATCGAGATCGCGTTGGGGTACATGTAGCCGTCCCAGCCGACCACGTCGAACGGGTGGTAGCGGTAGACGAACGGGTGGAGCTTGCCGTGCTTCTTGATGCGGACGACGAACTCGCCCTCCTCGTCGACCGTGTTCAACTCGCTCGGCGGGCGGAAGTCGCGCTCGCAGTAGGGCGAGTGCTCCAGGAGCTGGCCGACGCTGTTGCGGTAGCGCTTCGGCGGGCGGAACTCGGTCGGGGCCTCGATCACGAGCAGGCGCGGCTGCACGTCGCCTGTAAACACCCAGCGGTGGGTGATCGTGCGCGGGACGTGGACGTAGTCGCCCTTCGTGAACTCGACGGTCCCGAGGACGGTCTCCAGGCGGCCCTCGCCGTCGTGGACGTAGACGAGCTCGTCGTGGGTCGCGTTCTTGAAGAACTCGGCCTCGCCCATCGGCTCGGTCGGGGCGCAGAGGGCGAGGTTGACGTCGGGATTGCCCATGATGTAGCGCCGCCCTGTCAGCCAGGTGCCGCCCGGCTCGACCTCCTTGCCGAGGAAGTGCCGGTGGCGCAGGAAGTCCTTCTCGACGAACTCGACCGCGTACGGCTCGGGCTCGAGCACGCGCTCGACGAGCGTCGGCGGGTGGAGATGGTAGGCGAGCGACTGGATGCCGGAGAAGCCTTCGGCCCCGATCACCTCTTCGGTGTGGAGCGCGCCGTCGGTGCGCGGAAACTGGGTGTGCCGCTTGTGCGGGACGTTCCCCATGCGGACGTAGTAAGGCATAGCTGTAGGGTTTCTGGTTTTTGGTCTCTCGTTTCTGGTTGAGGCCCCGGTCGCCAGCGAGAAGCTAGAAACCGGGAACTAGAAACCAGAGACTCAGAGGTTGCCGCGCCGTTCTTGCTCGCGCTCGATGGCTTCGAAGAGGGCCTTGAAGTTGCCCTCGCCGAAGGTGCGCGCGCCCTTGCGCTGGATGATTTCGTAGAACACCGTCGGGCGGTCCTCGACGGGCTTGGTAAAGATCTGCAGCAGGTAGCCGTCCAGGTCGCGGTCGACGAGGATGCCGAGCTTGGCGAGTTCGTCGACCGGCTCGTCGATTTTGCCGACGCGGTCCTGGAGCACGTCGTAGTAGGTCGTCGGGACCGTGAGGAACTGGACGCCGCGGCTGCGGAGCTTCGAGACCGTGCTGAGGATGTCGTCGGTGGCGAGGGCGACGTGCTGCACGCCGGCCCCGTCGTAGAACTCGAGGTACTCGTCGATCTGGCTCTTGCGCTTGCCCTCGGCGGGCTCGTTGATCGGGAATTTGATCCGCTCGTTGCCGTTACTCATTACCTTCGACATCAGGCTCGAATACTCGGTCTGGATGTCGGAGTCGGTGAAGACGAGGATGTTGCGGAAGCCCATCGTGTCCTCGTAGTACTTGACGTACCGGTTCATGTCGCCGAGGTGGACGTTGCCGACGCAGTGGTCGACGTACTTTAGCCCGACCGGCGTCGTGCTCCAGTCGGCGTTCGTCCACGCCTCGAAGCCCGGCATGAAGAGGCCGCTGTAGTTCGTGCGCTCGACGAACGTGTGGATGGTGTCGCCGTAGGTCCCCATCGCCGCGACGACGATCTCGCCGTGCTCGTCTTCCAGGACCTCGGGCTCGCGCACCGGAACGGCCCCGCGCTTGGTGACCTCCTCGAAGGCGGCCCGGGCGTCGCCGACCCAGAGGGCGATGTCGCGGACCCCGTCGCCGTGCCGGTGGACGTGCTCGGCGATGGGGTGGCTGGAGGAGAGCGCGGTCGTAAAGACGAACCGGATCTTGTCCTGCTTCAGCAGGTAGCTCGCGGCCTCGCGGTGGCCCGTCTCCGGTCCGCGGTAGCCGATGATCTCGAAGCCGAAGGCGGCGGCGTAAAAGTAGGCCGCCTGCTTCGCGTTGCCGACGTAGAACTCGACGTAGTCCGTCCCGTTGATCGGGAGGAAGTCGTCGGCGACGTGGTCGGGGGCCCCGCGGAGGCTGGCCGCCTCGGCGGTCGCCGCGCCGGCCTGCTGCGCGCCAGGTTCGGTGGAGACGGCGGCCGAAGCGCCGTCGCCGGCGTGAAAGGTCTTGGTGGGCTCGGACATGGGAGAGAGGGGAAGAGTGTCAGAAATCGAGACCGGCGGAACCGCTTCCGGTGGGCTGCCTTGCACGGCCGCCCCGCCGGTCGCGTTCCTCGCTACCCGCTATCTTACGGACGCTTCACCCCAAAACCCAACCCCATGCCGCAATACGAACTCGACGCCGTCGGGCCGGGCCGGACCTCCGGCCGCACGCGCGGGCGGACGCCCGAGGAGACCGTGCGCCGCGCGGCCGACGTGCCCGCCGAGGCCGAGGTCTGCGTCGAGGCCGAAGCCGACCTCCAGGGGTGGCGCGCGGTCTACGTCGACGGTGCTCCATCGGGCCGGGTGCGCCTCCACCAGCGCATGCAGTTCCGCCGCGACTGACTCCTCGTATTTCTGCGCCCTCAAGGAGGCTAGCGAGGTCAGCGTCCGGACGGTTGTCCGTGGCCCCTGCCTGATGATTCGTCCACCCATGTCCGAACCGAGATCTGCACTCGTCCGCTGGGGGACATACCTCCAAGAGCGCTTCCCGCTCCAGAGCCAGGGCGTGCTCGTCGCGGTGTTCGCAGGCGGGGCGCTGTGCGCTGCTCACCTGCTCCGTGACGTGCCGGGGTGGCCTCCGGCGGCGGCCTTCGCCGTAGCTGCGCTCGTCGTGCTCGGGTTCTTCTTCCAACTCCGCGTGGCCGACGAGTTCAAGGACGCTGAGGCGGACCGGCAGTACCGCCCCCTCCGACCCGTCCCGCGTGGCCTCGTGACGCTACGCGCGCTTGCTGCTGCCGGGTTGGGCGTGGCGGTGGTACAACTCGCTCTGGTCGTGCTCTTCGACCTTCGGCTGCTACCGTACCTGGGCCTTGTGTGGGGGTTCGGCGCGCTCATGAGCGTGGAGTTCTTCGCGCGCACTTGGCTAGAGGAGCGACCGTGGGCTGTGCTCGTTTCGCACGGCCTCGTCGTCCCGCTGATCGCGCTCTTCGCCGCGGCCTGCGACGGGTGGGCAGCATGGCCGGGCGGCCTGGGCCGGCTCCTCGCAGCGAGCTGGTTCACTGGCACCGTGATCGAGGTCGGCCGCAAGGTGCGGGCACCGGACGACGAGGAGCTGGGGGTCGAGACCTACAGCGCAGCATGGGGGCGCGGCCGCGCCGTCTCTGTCTGGCTCGGGGCCGTGGGGCTGGCCTGCGGAGCCGCTGTGGGCTTCGGGGCGGCGGCAGGGACCGTAGGGCTGGTGGCGGGCGCGCTCGCTCCGGTCCTGCTCCTCTGCGTCGGGGCGGCGGTGCAGTTCCTCCGGCGGCCGGTTGCAGGGGCCGGGCGATGGATTGAAGGCGCGGCGGCGCTGTGGACGCTTGCGCTCTACGTGGTGGTAGGCCCGCTCGCGCTCCTGCTCCGCTGACGTGCTCCTACTCCGCTGAGAGCCGTAGCTTTCCTCATGCCCGACTGCCCCCTAATCCTCACGCCGGACGACGTTGGAGCCGCACCCCCTCGCCGGGTTCTCGGGGGCAAGGCCGCCGCTCTCGCGGCGCTCTGCGGCGTCGGCCGTGTCCCTCGGTGGTTTGTAGCGACTCCGGCGGCGTTCGAGGCGAGCCTGGATGACGACGCGCGCGCGGCGTTCGAGGCCGCGCGCGAAAACCCCGAGACGCTCGCCGGTGCGCTGGCTGGACTCGTGCCTGCACCTGCCGTGCGTGAGGCGCTCGCCGTAGGTCTCGCCGGGCTCGGTGCAGCCCACGTCGCTGTGCGCTCGTCGGCTGCCGACGAGGACGGGGAGGTGCACTCGTTTGCGGGACAGCTCGCCTCGTACCTCTTCGTTCCGCCGGAGCGCGTGGCGGAGCGCGTAGCGGACGTGTGGCGCTCGGGCTTCGCGCCGAGCCTGCTCACCTACCGCCGCGAGCGCGGGCTGCCCCCGGTGCCGCCACCCCCCGCCGTACTCGTGCAGGTGATGATCGAGGCCGAGACGTCCGGCGTCGCCTTCAGCGCCGATCCTGTCTCGGGCGACCGCACGCACGTCGTCATAGCTGCGGTCCATGGGCTGGGCGCGGCACTCGTGGACGGGCGGGAGGACGGGGAGCACCTCCGCGTCGCCGCAGGCGGCCGGGTGGCAGAGCGGGGGCCGGGCCGGCAGCGCCAGGCCGACCGCTTCGACGCCGAGGCAGGCAAGGGCGTTCGGGCGCTGCCTGCGCCCTCCGGTCCCGTTCTCACCGACGCCCAGGCCGCGCGCGTCGCCGACCTCGCGCGCGCGGCCGAGGCCCACACCGGGTGCCCGCAGGACGTCGAGTGGGCATTCGCTGGCGGAGGGCTCTACCTCCTCCAGAGTCGGCCCATCACGGCGCTTACCGGGAGCATGGTCACCGAGGGCACAGCCGATGAGGGTACGCTCCGACTCTGGGACAACAGCAACATCGTCGAGAGCTACGGAGGCGTGACGACGCCGCTGACCTACACGTTCGCACGCCGGGCCTACGAGGCCGTCTACCGCCACTTCTGCCGCCTCCTCGGCGTCTCCGAGCCGCGCATCGCGGCGCACGACGAGGCCTTCACGCAGATGATCGGGCTGGTGCGGGGGCGGGTCTACTACAACCTCGTCAACTGGTACCGGGTGCTGGCGCTTCTGCCAGGCTACCGGCTTAACGCGCCGCTCATGGAGCGAATGATGGGCGTGAAAGAGGGGCTGCCCGAAACACTCCGGCCCGATCCCCCATCGGGCAGCCGATGGGGCGACGCCTTGGACACGCTCCGCACGGTCATCGGCTTGGTCGCTGCGCGCCGACGGCTGCCCCGGCTGGAGCGCGCCTTCCGCGCTCGCCTCGACGCCGCGCTTGCGCTTCCCGGGTCCGGCCTCGACGCGCTCGATCTGGAAGGCCTCGCCGCCCACTACCGCCGCCTCGACACTGCCCTCCTCGCGCGCTGGGACGCTCCGCTGGTCAACGACTTTTTCGCCATGATCCACTTCGGCGTGGCGCAGCGGCTGGCCGAGCGGTGGTTGCCCGAGGGCCTGTTCGGGCAACTCCTCACCGGTGACGGGGCGGTGGTTTCCGCGGAGCCTGCGCGCTGGGTCCGCCGCCTCGCCGAGCGGGCCGCCGAGGACGCCGGGTGGACCGCTACGCTCGCCGACGGACCGGTGGGGGAGATTGAGACCGGCCTCGCGGCGCGGCCGGACTGGGCCGCCGAGGTCGCCGCCTACCTCGACCGCTTCGGTGACCGCTGCCTCGAAGAACTCAAGCTCGAAAGCCCCACGCTCGCCGACGATCCCGGGCCGCTCTACCGCGCTATCGGCGTGATGGCGCAGCGTCTTCGGGCGGGGCAAGCAGTCCCCGAAACGGCAGGGGCCGGGCTGCGCGCCGAGGCCGAGACGCGGCTCCGCACGGCGCTTGGCGGGCACCCGCTCCGGCGGCTCGTCTTCGGTTGGGCGCTCCGGCACGCCCGGGCCCGTGTCCGCGACCGCGAGAACCTCCGCTTCGAGCGGACCCGCGTCTTCGGCCGCGCCCGCCGCATCGTGCTAGCAATGGGCCGCCGGCTCGCCGAGGCCGGCCGGCTCGGTGCCCCCCGCGACGTGTTCTACCTCGAACTCCACGAACTCCTCGGCCTCGCTGACGGGACCGCCACGGTGCCGGACCCCGCGGCGCTGGCCCGCGCACGCCGCGCCGCGTTCGGCCGGTTCCGCGCCCTGCCTGCGCCGCCCGAGCGGTTCACGACGCGGGGAGCCGTGGCACTGAGCGCGCTTACGCCGGTTGGTACAGCGCAGCCGGATCAAGGGGGGGCGGTGCGGCAGGGGCTTGGCTGCTGCCCCGGCACGGTCGAGGGACCGGTGCGTGTGGTCCGCGACCCGCGCGGCGTGACCCTCGCTCCCGGCACTGTCCTCGTCGCCGAGCGGACGGACCCCGGCTGGATCCTGCTCTTCCCGGCATGCGCCGGCCTCGTCGTCGAACGCGGGAGCCTGCTCTCGCACTCGGCGATTGTCGCGCGCGAACTGGGCCTCCCGGCAGCCGTAGCCGTGGCGGGGGTGACCGGCTGGCTCCGCGACGGGGACCGTGTCCGGCTCGACGGGGCGACGGGCCGCGTCGAGCGGCTAGCGGCGAACTACGCGCCCGGTCCGGTCGGGGTGGCGCATGGCTGAGCCGGCCGCTGCCGAGATCGCCGCGCGCGCTGACTTCTCGCGCATTCGCTACGCGCAGGTGTGGGAAGACGCCGGCGTCCTCCTCGAAGGCCTCGCCGTGCAGCCCGGCGACCGGTGCCTGAGCATTGCCTCGGCCGGCGACAATGCCCTTGCGCTCCTCACGGCCGACCCTGCAGAGGTCCTGGCCGTGGACCTCAGCGCGGCGCAGCTCGCGTGCCTCGCCCTCCGGGTCGCGGCCTTCCGCGTGCTCCGTCACGAGGATCTCCTCGGGCTCGTCGGCTCGCGCCCGAGCGCCCGGCGGCTCGATCTCTACCGCCGCTGCCGCCCCCACCTCAACGCCGAGGCGCGGGCCTTCTGGGACGCCCGGCCCGGCCTCGTCGAGCGAGGGATCGGAGCGGCAGGAAAATTCGAGCGGTACTTCCAGTACTTCCGTCGCTTCGTCTTGCCGCTGACGCAGTCGCGCCGGCGGGTTCAGGCACTGCTAGAGGGAAAAGAGACCGCCGAGGCGCGGCGGGCGTGGTACGACGCGCACTGGGACACCCCTCGCTGGCGGCTGCTCTTCCGGCTCTTTACCTCGCGCTTCGTCCTCGGCCGCTTCGGGCGTGATCCCCGCTTTTTCGACCACGTCGAGGGCCGCGTGGCCGGCCGGCTCCAGGCTCGCATCCGCCAGGCCGTGACGAGCACGGACCCGCGCCGGAACCCGTACCTCCAGTGGATCCTCACCGGCACGCACGGGGCCGCGCTCCCGCTCTATCTCCGCCCCGAGCACTTCGGGACGATCCGTGCCCGCCTCGACCGGCTGACCTGGCGCAGGGCTTCGCTGGAGGCGGCCCTCGACGCTGCCGCACCGGGGTCGTTCGACCGGTTCAACCTCTCGGACGTGTTCGAATACGTGGACGAGGAACACTACGCTGACCTCCTCGGCCGCCTCGCCGACACCGCTCGGCCGGGCGCGCGCCTCGCCTACTGGAACCTGCTGGCCCCGCGACGCCGCCCGCCCGCACTCGCTCACCGGCTCCGGCCGCTCGGCGACCTCGGGCAGCGGTTGCATGCCACCGACAAGGCCCCGTTCTACGGCGCGTTCGTCGTCGAGGAGGTGATCGGATGAGCGTGTGGGCGTTCGTGCAGGCCCGGCCGTGGCTGGGGATCGCATTCGTTCTCGGCACGCTCGGGCTTGCCCTGGTCGTGCTCCGATGGGCACAGGTGCACCGCGGCCTCGCGCCGGAGGGAGCACGCAAGGGGCTGCACGTCACGATGGGTGCCGTGACCATCCCCTTCCCGTGGCTCTTCGACGGGGCGGCACCGGTCGTCGCCCTCGCTGCGCTGGCGGTCGGGCTGATGGTGGCCGTGCGGCGGGTGTCGGCCCTTAGCAAACGCGTGGGCGGGGTGATCCACAGCGTCGAGCGGCGGTCTTACGGCGAGATCTATTTCCCGATTGCGGTGTGCGCGCTCTACCTTCTCGCTGCCGAGACGCCGGTCCTCTACGCGGTCCCGCTCCTGCTGCTCGGGCTGGCTGATCCAGCGGCGGCGCTCGTCGGCCTCCGCCACGGGTTCGTGTCGTACGCGGCGGTGGACGGTCGGAAGAGCCGCGAGGGCTCCGTGGCGTTCTTCGCCGTAGCCTTCCTGTGCGTGCACGTCCCGCTCCTGCTGCTGACCGAGACCGGCCGCGCCGAGAGTCTCCTCGTGGCCTGCCTCGTCGGCATTCTAGCGATGATGCTGGAGGCCGTCTCGTGGCGCGGGCTGGACAACCTGTTCGTGCCGCTCGGGGCATATGTCATTCTCACCCGACTGCTTGACCTCTCGGCGGCGCTGCTGGTGGGACACCTCCTCGTGCTCGTCGCCCTCGCGGCTGGTGCCGCGCTCTCGCGGCGTACGACGACGCTGGACGGCAGCGCCGTCGTCGGTGCCGCGCTCGTGGGCTACGTGACGTGGGCCGTCGGCGGGACGGTCTGGCTGCTGGCTCCGCTCGGGCTGTACTTCACCTACGCGCGGCTCTGGCCGCGCGGCACCGCCCGCTCGGACACCGTGCACAACGTCTTCAGCGTGACGTCGGTAGGGACCGTGTGGCTTCTTGCCGCGGCGCTTGCTAGCCGGCCGGACCTCCTCTTTCCGTACACCCTCGCTTACGCCGGATATCTCGCGCTCTTCGGCGTCGGCGAGTTGCGGGGGCGGCATCCAGAACGGTCCCCCGCGCGCATCGCACGGACGGCGACGGTGTGGAGCGTGGCGGTGCAGGTGCTCCCCGTGCTCGCCCTTTACCTGACGCGGGGAACGCCGGCACCGGTCGCCCGTGCGGTCGTCTTCCTCCTGCTGGGAACCGTCGCCGTTGGGGGGACCGCGTACATCGCGGCCCGCTACGCCCGCGCGCTCGATGAGGAGACGACCGACTTCGAGGGGCGGGTCTACCGCGCTGCCCTCGTCGGCGCAGCCTCGTCACTTGGCCTCCTCGCACCCCTCTTGCTCCGATGACGGTTCACCGCCTCGACGCTCCCGACGCCGGTCTCGCGGGCCCCCTCGCGCCGCTCGCGCCCGAGATGTGGGCGCTCACGCGGCCGGACCGGCACCTCGCTGTGACTGAGGAGGGGGAGTGCGTTGCCCGCGCGAGCCTGTGGTGGCGGAACACGCCGTCGTTGCCGGACGACCCGGCCGCCCATGTCGGACTCGTCGGGCACGTCGCAGCGGCGCGCGACGAGGCGGCGGGGGCCGTGCTGGCAGCCGCCCTCGATGAACTGCGGACGGCGGGCGCGGCCTACGCGCTCGGCCCGATGGACGGCTCGACGTGGCAGGCCTACCGGCTCGTTACCGAGACCGCGCCGGAGGGCGAAGGCCCGGAGCCTCCGTTCTTTCTGGAGCCGTGGACACCGCCTGAGGCCGTCGCCTGGTTCCGGCAGGCGGGCTTCGCGCCCGTCGCCGGCTACTACTCGGCCCGCGTGCCCGCCCTCCCGCCGAGGGCCGATGCGCTCGGCGAAGCCGAGGCGCGGTTAGCCGAGACTAGTCTGCGGCTCCGCGCGTTCCGGCTGGAGCAGGCCGAAGCAGAGCTAGGGCGGCTCTACCGCGTCGCCCTGGCAGCATTCGCCGGCAACCCGTTCTACACCCCGCAGCCCGAGGCGGTCTTCCGCGCGAGCTACCGCCAGCTGCTCCCACACGTTCGCCCCGAGCTGCTCGTCCTGGCCGAGCGCGAGAGCGCGCTGGTCGGGTTCGTCTTTGCGGTGCCCGATCTGGCGCAGGCGCAGCGGAGGGAGACCGTGGACACGGTCATTGTCAAGACCGTGGCAGTGCATCCCGACGCGCGGGGCGAGGGCCTCGGCGGGGCGCTCGTGCTCCGCGTGCAGGAGGCCGCCCGCCGCCTCGGCTTCCGGCGCGGCCTCCACGCCCTCATGCACGAGGCCAACGTCTCGGTGCGCATCAGCCGCCACAACTCGGCCTACCCCATGCGCCGCTACGCGCTCTTCGGTCGCCCGCTGTGAACGTTGCCGACCTATTCCAGGCCCAGGCCGAGGCGCGGCCGGACGCCGTCGCGCTTGTCGAGGGGCGCGGGCGTCGGCGGCGGGCTGTCACCTTTGCCGACCTGGAGCGGCTCGGGGCCGAAGGAGCGGGCCGGCTCGCCCACGCCGGGCTGGCCAAGGGGGACGCGGTGCTCGTGCTCGTCCCCCTCTCGGTGGAACTGTACGTCGTCCTCGCGGCCGTCTTGCGGCTTGGCCTCGTCGCGGTCCTCCTCGACCCGGGTGCGGGGCGCGCCCACGTCGCAGCCTGCTGCCGCGTCCTACCGCCCGCCGCGTTCGTCGGCGTGCCGAAGGCGCACGGGCTGCGGCTGTTCGTGCCGGGCGTGCGGCGTATCCCGCTCCGGTTTGCTGTCGGGGGTTGGGTGCCGGGCGCGAAGCGCTGGAGCAGGGGCGGAGGCGCGTGTCCGGTAACGCCCTGTGCGCCCGACGACCCGGCGCTGCTGACGTTTACGACCGGGAGCACGGGCGCGCCGAAGGCGGCGGTCCGCACGCACGGGTTCCTCCGCGCGCAGCACCGCGCCCTCGCCGAGGCGCTAGGGCACGAGGCCGGGCAGGTGGACCTGCCGACGCTCCCCGTCTTTGTCCTCGCAGGCCTCGCCTCGGGCCTCACGAGCGTGCTTCCCGAGGCCGACCTTCGCCGACCGGGCGCTGTCGCGCCTGCGCCCGTACTGGCGCAGATCGAGGCCGAAGAGGTCACGCGCAGTGCGGCCTCTCCGGCCTTTTTCGAGCGCCTGCTCGGAGCGGAAGACCTCGCCCCGCTTGCCCGCCTCCGCCGCCTCGACACCGGCGGCGCACCCGTCTTTCCCGACCTCCTCGACCGACTCCAGGCTGCGGCCCCCGCCGCCGAGGTCGTCGCCGTCTACGGCTCGACCGAGGCCGAACCCATCGCCGAACTGCCCGCTGCTTCGCTCACAGCGTCCGACCGCGAACGCGTCCGCACCGGCAGTGGTCTGCCGGCCGGTCGGCCTGTGGACACGGTCCGCCTTCGGGTGATCGAGGACTGCTGGGGCACGCCGATTGGCCCCCTCAGCGGGACCACGTTCGAGGCCCTCACATGCCCGCCCGGCACGGCGGGTGAGATTGTCGTGAGCGGTGCGCATGTGCTCCCCGGCTATCTCGGCGGAGCGGGTGACGCCGAGTCTAAGTTCGAGGTCGGCGGCGTGCGGTGGCACCGCACGGGCGACGCGGGGACGCTGGAGACGGACGGACGGTTGTGGCTCCTCGGCCGGTGCGCGGCGGCAGTCCGCGACGCGCACGGCACGCTCTACCCCCTCGCTGTCGAAGCTGCCGCGCGCGAGGTCGCCGGCGTTCGTCGCAGCGCCTTGGTCGCCGCTGAGGGCCGCCGGACGCTCGTCGTCGAGGCCCAGGACGGGTTCGATGACGAGCGCCTCCGCGAGGCCCTCGCCTGGGCGCACCTCGCCGCTGTCTTGCCCGTCGCGGCAGTCCCACTCGACCGCCGCCACAACGCGAAAGTGGACTACCCTGCGCTCCAGGTGCTGCTGAACCGCTCAGGATGAGGGAACCTCCACCCGCGAGTGCATCGTGGGTGGGATCAGCGCACGAGCGTCACGCGCCGGGTGAGCTGGAACGTCTCGCCTTCGGCCCGGACCAGGTAGAGGCCCGTCGGGAGCCCGGCGGCCTGCACAGTGACGCGGTGCTGGCCGGCCGGCAGGCGGCCCGCATGGACCATCGATACCCGTCGGCCAAGCACGTCGAACAACTCGACGCGCACATGCTGTGCCGCGGCCACGTCGAGGGCGAGGGTGGCTGAGTGCCTGAAGGGGTTGGGATAGGCCGCACCGAGTGCGTGCCTCGTGGGTGCGCCCGCGTCCGGTTCGAGGTCCACCACGCCGAAGCGGCCGTCGACCAGGTAGGCGTCCGTCTCGCCGGCACTGGTGAGTTCGAGACTGCCGAAGGCGGCGGTTTCCTCGAAGAGGCCAGCCACGGAAAACTGTGCACGCGACGCGTCGGAGTCGATGGCCGTGCCCACGTCGTCGCCCGGACCTCCGAGAATGTTCAGGTCGAAGAGGTTGCCTGCAATGTCGAAGACCGCGAAGTAGGCGTCTTGAGCCTGCGTGGTGAAAGGCACCTCAGAAAAGGAGCCTGATCCCTCCACGGCACCTGTGATCAGAACGCCGTTGCCGAAGACGTTGAGGGCGTTGGGGGCGTCGTCTCCGTCCCCGCCGCCGCGGCGTGCCCAGGCGGGATCGCCGCTGCGGTTGATCCGCGCCACGAAGACGTCGGCCATGCCGAGGCTCGTCAGTACGTCGCTGCCGATGGTGATTGTGCCGTCGAAGCCGCCGTGAACGTAGACGGTGCCGTTCGCGGCGAGGTCGATGCCGCCGCCGCGCGTCACCTCGTCTTCGGGGGAGCCGATCCGCGTGGCCCAGGCGACCTCGCCGCTCGCATCGTACTGAGCGACGAACACATCAGCGCCGCCGAGGCTTTGCCTGGAGAGCGGGCCAAACTGTGCGGTGCTTCTGAAGACGCCGCTGACGTGCGCGGTGCCGTCGGGCGTCACGGCGACGCCGTAGCCGGCGTCGTCCTGGCCGCCACCGCTGCGCCTCGCCCAGGCGACGCTGCCGTCTGGGGCATATTTCACAAGGAGCGCGTCGCTCTCCCCCGCGCTGGTTACCATCCGGCCACCGAAGTTGCCGTCGCCCTCGAAGCTGCCGGCTACGTAGGCATTCCCACTGTCGTCTACCGCCAAGTCTCGGCCAACGTCTTGCCCCGCTCCGCCTCCTTGCTGGACCCACTGTATGGTGCCGTCGATGTCGTACTTGGCGAGGAAGATGTCGAAGCCCCCGGCGGAGATTAGAAGCACATCCGGGTTGGCACCTCCGTCGAACGTGGCACTGCCGTTGAAGGAGCCCACGAGGTAGACGCCGCCGTCCGGCGCTACGGCGACTTCGGCTGCGAAGTCGTTCGCGTTGGTGCCGCCGCGCCGCGCCCAGAGCACGTCGCCAGCCGGACCGTATTTGACCAGGAAGAAGTCATTCCCGCCGATGCTCGTGACAGACGCCTCGCCGAACGTGGCCACGTCCTCGAAGATGCCCGTGATGTAGCGGTCGCCCTCTGGACTGAGTGCAAGCCCGCGAGCCACGTCCTCTTCCAGGCCGCCGCCGCCGCTGGACGCCTCCAGAATGAACGATTGGGCGCTGACGGGTCCTGCCAGCAGAACGCAGGCGCAGAGACAGAGGAGACGCATAGGATCGGTTGCAGAAGGTGGGAAAACTGCCTCGTCACCGCGCGGACACACCCTGAGAGCCCCACAGGCTACGGTCTGCGTGGATACCTTGACACCTCTCATTATCGACCGGTCTCATGCCAACTGAACCCCCGAGCCACCGCCGGTGGACGACTATCGACTCAGAAACCGTCGTCGACCGGTGGTGGCTCACCCTCCGGGCCGATCACGTCCGCCTCCCGACAGGGGCCGAAATCGAAGAGTTTCATGTGGCCGAGGTGCCCGACTGGTCGCTCATCGTAGCGCTGACGGACGACGGAAAGGCCGTCCTCGTCGAGCAGTACCGGTACCCGGTCGACCGGACGGCGCTCGAGTTCGCCGCCGGCATCATCGGCGAGGGCGAGACGCCGCTGGACGCCGCCCGGCGCGAGCTGCTCGAAGAGACTGGGTACGAGGCCGGCACCTGGACCTCGCTCGGCCCGTGCGCCGTCGAACCCGCCCGCCAGACCAACTACGGGCATCTGTTCGTCGCGCGGGGCGCGCACCGCGTCGAGGCACCGTCCCTAGACGAGACTGAGGACCTGCAGGTCCGGCTCGTAGACGCCGCCGACCTCGTCGGGCTGGTCGAGCGCGGTGAGATCGTGCACGGGATGCACGCCGCGGCGGTGTTCTGGGCCGTGCACCGCGGGCTGGTGCCCGGGGGCGCGTAGAAACGATTGCGCCGAGCGGGACGTACAGACCGCTGCCCCTCTCACCTCGCTTTCGGCTCCATGCTGTTTCCCATCGGCGACGACGATCGCCACCTCGACGGACCGGCGTTCGTGACCATCGCCCTGCTGCTGGCCAACGTCGGCGTGTTCGTGCTCCAGCTGATGGACCCCGAGTTGATCTACGGGTGGAGCACGGTCCCGTACGAGATCACGACGGGCCAGGACCTCGTCAACGCCGCCGACGCCACGCTCAGCCCGGCGAGCCTGGACCGACTTCCGCAGCGCCCCGGCCCGGTGCCGATCTACCTGACGCTGCTCTCGAGCATGTTCATGCACGGCGGGTTCGGGCACCTCGGCGGCAACCTGCTCTACCTCTGGATCTTCGGCGACAACGTCGAGCACCGGTTCGGGCACGGAGCTTTCCTGGCCTTCTACCTCGTCAGCGGGCTCGCCGCGAGCGCGGCCCAGATCGCGCTCGACCCGGACTCCGTCATCCCGAACCTCGGGGCGAGCGGGGCTATCGCGGGCGTGCTCGGGGCGTACCTCGTGCTCTTCCCGCGCAACCGGGTCCACACCGTCTTTTTCTTCCGGGTCATCGCGGTGCCGGCGCTGCTTGCCATCGGACTGTGGATCGTGTTCCAGTTCATCAATGGCTTCGGGGCGATTGCGGCGGCGGAGCAGACAGGCGGCGTGGCCTACGGCGCGCACATCGGTGGGTTCTTCGCCGGGGCCGTCCTCGCACTCGTGCTGCGGCAGATGCTCCCGGAGGACCGCCCGAACGTGCTCCGACCGGCGATGCGCCGCGACCCGAAGGCGCAGCGGCTCTGGTAGCTGGCGGCACCGATCTCGGACGCACCGGATCCGGCGAGGGTGTAGTGCCGTAGCAAGAATATTCCCTTCTCCTATCTTTCACAAGAGGCTGCTATGTCTGCCAGTCACCGTGCCATCGAATGGATGGACGCCAACCGCGATCTGGTCTTCGACCTGATCCGCATCTACCTCGGCATCGCCCTCTTCATCCGAGGGGCGCTCTTCATCAGCGACTCGTCCTCGCTCGTCGAGATCCTCGGCGCGGGGACGGACGTGTCGTTGCTGTCGGTGGCGCTCGTCCACTACGTCGCGCTGGCGCACCTCGGCGGCGGGCTGCTGCTCACGCTGGGCCTGCTGACACGCGTCGCGGCGCTCCTCCAGGTGCCGATCCTGATCGGTGCCGTGTTCGTCGTGCACGCCGGGGAGGGGCTGCTGGCTGCGGGCCAGTCGTTCGAGCTGGCGACGCTCGTGCTGTTCCTCCTCGTGGCCATCTTCCTGCACGGGTCGGGCCGGCTCTCGCTGGACTACTACCTCTTCGAGCGCGCGCAGGCGCAGGAGGCGCGCAGGATGCAGCTCAACCTGTTCGACCGCCTCCCGGTGCCCGAGCCCGCGCCCGTGCCGGTTGCTCCCGTGCCGGTCGCCCCCGTGCCGCAGGCGATGACGTGCACCTGCGAGCCGTCGCGCGACCGGAGCCACGCCCGCATCCGCATCGAGCGCCGCTACGGGATGCGGGCGCTGCGCTTCCTCACCGGCACGACGGGTACGCCGCGCGAGGTCGTCTTCCGCTGCCGCGACTGCCGCCAGGTCGTCGAGACGACCGTCGACCCGGAGGACCTGGCCTACTACGCGTACTGGTAGCGCCGGCTGGCGGCACCGACCGCACAGGCGTAGAACAACGTGGCCCCGCCGGAAGTGCACCGGCGGGGCCACGCTGCTGTAGCGGAGCGCGTCGTCTAGCGGACGAGCGAGACGCGTTCGGTGAGGTCCAGCGACCCAGTCTCCAGGCGGACGACGTACATGCCGCTGGGCAGGTTCGAGGCGTCGAACCGGACCGAGTTGTACCCGCTGGGGTAGAGGCCGTCGGCGAGGGTGGTCACGCGGCGGCCGAGCACGTCGTAGACCGTCAGGCGGACGTCCTGGCTCGCCGGCAGCGTGAAGCCGACGTTGGTCGCCGAGCGGAACGGGTTGGGATAGGCCGCGTGGAGCGTGAACGTGCCGTCCGGCGTCGACTCCTCCGTCGAGACGGGGTTGCAGTCGCTGTTGCCCTGCGCCTTGCAAGCGTTGGCGATGACGTCCTGCTCGTTCTCGCCCCCGACGATGGCGAAGACCGCCGTCGCGCTCTCGCCGTCGGCGATGCTGTACGGGCCGAGGCCGAGCACGGTCCGCCGGTCTGCTGGGCCGATCGGATCAGGCGAGATGTTGGTAAGCGCCTGGAAGAGGATGTCATCCCCGGGGAGCGCGTCGTAGAACACGCCTGAGACCGGCACGTCGTCCTCGCTGCCGATGGCGACCTGGCCGTAGTAGTTCGGATCCGCCGGGTTGGCTTCGTCGCTGAATACGTAGAGCACACGGTTGTCCTCGTCGTAGCCGCCGATGTTCTGCTCGAAGTTGCTCACGTCCCAGTCGACGAAGATTCCCAGGTAGATGTCGCTGAGGTCCGCGCCCGAGGTGTTGGTCACGGTGAACTCGAGCGTCACGAAGTCGTCGTCCTCGCCCGAGAAGGAGAGTTGGTCAACGGTGACGCCGATGGGGTTGGCGGCGGCGGCGTCGCTGTAGGACGCGGTGAACGCCTGGTTCGCGCCGTCGGGCGGGGAGGCCTGGCGGAGCGAGTCCACAGTCGTCCACTCGATGTCCGGGAACTCGTAGGCGTCGCCCGAGACCTGGGTGTTGCTCGCGCCGACGAGGAATTCTCCTTCGTACAGGCCGTTGGACCCCTCGAAGGTGAAGCCCGTCCCAACGGACGCACCGGCTTCGTCCGCGAACGCGCCGATGGAGCCGTTGGCGTAGACCTCGAGCATCACGTCGCCCGTGTCGTGGATGGCCTGCTCGAGCGGCGGGGCCGTCGTGCCGAGCTCCTGCGCCGCCGCCGCGCTGGCGATCACGCCGGCTTCGTCCGGGCCGCCAACGAAGGCGAAGCGGACCACAATCGACTCGCCGTCCGTGATGTCGTACGGGCCTGTGCCGAGCGTGGCGCGGCGGTCGTCCACGAGCGGCGGCACGGGCGCGACGGTCGTCAGGAACTGGAAGATCTCGAGGTCCGTCTCGGCCCCGCCGAGTGCGTCGTAGTTGATGCCCGACACGTCCACGTCGCCGAGTGCGGTCACGCCGAAGTAGTTGGTCGAGGTCTCGCTGTCGTCGAAGATGTAGAGCAGCTGCGTGTCCTCGTCGTAGCCGCCGAGGTTCTGCTCGAAGGTGCCCACGTCCCAGTCGGCGAAGATGCCGACGTAGGCGTCCTCGATGTCCGCACCCGACGTGTTCTCAATCGTGTACTCGACGACGACGAAGTCCTGGTTCGGGAAGTCCGACCGGGAGTACGAGCGCTGCGTGACGGTCAGGCCGATCGGGTTGGGCGCTGCGCTGTCGTCGAAGACGGCCTCGAAGGCCTGATCGAACTCCTCGAACGGCGCTTCGAACACCGGGTCGATCACAGTCGGCCCCGAGACCGGCGAGAATTCGGGGGCCTGGTCGGTGCCGCCGTAGTAGTTCCCGGAGACCTGCATGTCCGAGACGCCGACGGCGAGCGTGGCGTGGAAGAGGCCGTTGTCCCCGTTGAGAACAAAGCCTCCGCCGGGGAACTGGTTGCCTCCGATGGGCTCCGTGCCGAGCGCTCCGTTGGCGAAGACCTCGAACTCGACAGTCCCGGTGTCGTGGATGGACTGCGCGTGCGCGAGGGCCGGCAGCATGAGCAGAAGGACGGCTGCTAGGAAGTGCCTGGTTGTAGCGAATAGGGTCATGGCGTCTTGGCGGTTAGTGAGAGAGAGGGGCTGTACCCCGCGGAGGGTATAAGGATACACGATACGAAGGAAACTAAGGACACTTCAACGACCCGGCCGAGATTGCGCAGCGCGATGATGCGCCAAGCCGTATCCTGGCTCCTGCGCACCAACCGCGCCCGACCATGAACGGACCAGGCACGCGGCCTCTCTTCCTCCGAAGCACCGCTGTGACGGCGCTCCTGCCCCTCATCGCCCTGCCGTTCTGGGCGGCGGACCTGAACGTCGGTGCCTGGTCGGGGTCGCTGGGGCTCTACGAGGTGCTCGTCGCTCCGCTGCTGCTGGTGCTGGCGGCGTTCTCGTTCTACCGCCGGGTGCGGTGGCTGCGCGTGCGGCGGTACATGGCGGCCCTCGGCGGGGCATCGCTGCTCGGCGTCGGGCTGTGGTACCTGGGGCTCGGGTGGCACGGCGGGACGCTGCTGCGCCCGGACAGGCTCACGCTGGAACTGATGGGCATCGCCCTCGGCGCGCAGTGCCTGGCCGCCTACGGCGCGGTGATGGTGATCGCGGGGATGCGCCGGCTGAAGGCGGCGGAGTAGGGCGTTACGAAGCGTTCGGTGTGGGCGGCCTCTCGGGTGTAACCCCCGCCGCCGTAACCCCGCTGCCTGTGCGGCGTACGTGTCGCTCACCCTCATCCCCGCCGCCATGCTTCTCCGCCGCGCCCTGCCGCTGCTCGCCCTCTTTTTCACCGCACAGGCCCAGGCCCAGACGGTCGCCACGGGCCGCGTGACCGACGCCGAGACCGGCGAGCCGCTCGCCGCGGCGACGGTCCAGGTCGAGGGCACGGCGGTCGGGACGATCACCAACCGCGACGGGGCCTACGAACTCCGCCTGCCCGCTACGCCGGCCGTGCTCGTCGTACGGTTCATCGGCTACGAGACGGCGCGGCGCACGTCCGAGGGCGGTGCGGCCGACATTGCTCTCGCACCGGTCGGGGTCGTGGCCGGCGAGGTGGTGGTGACGGGCGAGAATCCCGCACTCAACATCATGCGCCGCGTCATCGAGCGCAAGCAGGCCTGGCAGGCCGACCTCGAATCGTGGCAGGCCGACGCCTACGTCCGGCAGACCTTCGGGCGCGACACCTTGATCGTCGGCATCGTCGAGGGCGTCACCGAGGCCTACTGGCGGCGCGGCGACGGCGTGCGCGAGTCCGTCAAGGACGTCCGGCAGACGGATAACCTCCAGGATTTCCGCCCCGAGTTCCTCCGCGCCGCCGACGCCATCCTCAACTTCTACGACGACGAGATCGAGTTCGTCGGCTTCAGCCTCCTGGGCCCGACGGCGCCGGAGGCGCTCGGCTTCTACCGCTTCACGCTCGACGGCACGCGCTACCGCGACGACGAGATCGTCTACGACATCGGCGTGACTCCCAAGAACCGCCTCCAGCCCGGCTTCGAGGGGCGCGTCTCGGTCCTCGGCGGCACCTACGCCCTCATCGACGTGGCGCTGCGCCCCAACCGGTCGGTCCGCCTCCCCCTCGTCAACGCGCTCGACCTGACGTTCGCGCAGCAGTTCTCGTCGTTCGGGCAGGAGATCAACGAGCGCACGGCCTGGCTCCCGGCCGACTTCCGCCTCGACGGCGCGGGCCGGATCGGGATGACGGGCCTGCAGTTCCCGGCGATGACGTTCCGCATCGTCGCCCGGCTGACGGACTACGAGGTCAACGTCGCCATCCCGGACTCGCTCTTCGAGCGTGAGGACGGCAGCACGCGCCCGGCCGTGGACTCGGTCGCCCTCGCGGCCGGCACGGCGCTCGACCGCGCCGGGGTCGTCGTCCCGCTCGATCCGCGCGAGGCCGTCGCCTACGCCGAGATCGACAGCACCGACACCATCGAGGAGGCGTACCGTCCGACGGGCTTCCTCGCCCGGTTCATCGACATGGACGACGGCCGCAGCGCAGGGTCCGGCCGCAGCGACCGGTTTCTCTCGACCGAGGCGGGACTTGACCTCTGGTACAACCGCGTGGAGGCGGCGCACCTCGGAGCCCACGCCGGCGTGAGGCCGGGGCGGGGGCCCTGGCTGCGCGGGGCGCTCGGCTACGCCACCGGCCTGGAGCGCCTGACCTACGAGGCGTCGCTCGCGCAGACCCTCCGCCTGCCGAAGCGGAACCGGCTCTTCGCCGAGATCGGGGTGCAGCGTGAGATCGCTCCCCGGACCGAATCGGCGGCCTACGGCCGCGCGGAGAACACGATCGTCGCCCTCGTCGGCGAGCCCGACTACTTCGACTATTACCAGCGCGAAGGCCTCTACGCGGAGGTCGGCGGCTACGCCCGGCGGCTGCGGACGCGGCTCACGCTGTTCGCCCTCGCCGAGCAGCACCGCGCCGTGCGGGCGACGACGAGCTACGACCTGCTCGGGCAGGCCCCGCAGCGGCTGAACCCCGTCGTTCCCGAAGGCGACCTCCGGTCCGTCGGGGCCGAGGTGACGCTGGGCGAGGTGGACGGCGGACTCGGGGCGGCGCTCGCCGGGCAGCGCGGCCTCCGCCTCCGCGTCGAGGCCGCGGGCGACGCGCTCGGCAGCGACTTCGGGTTCGTCCGGGCCGAGGGCGTCGCCGCGCTCCGCGTGCCGACGTTCCTGCGCCGCCGCCTGATCCCGAACACGCTCGACCTCCGCCTCGCCGGCGGGCTCCACGGCGGCGACCTGCCGCCTCAGCGCTTCTTCGGGATCGACGGGACACTCTTGGCCTACGCGCCCACCGGCACCTTCCGCACCCTGCGCGGGCAGCCGGTCGAGGGCGACGCGTTCGTGGCGGCGTCGTGGGAGCACGACTTCCGCAGCGTGCCGTTCGAACTCCTCGGCCTGGAGGCGCTCGCGGTGCGGAACGTCGGGCTGAGCATCCACGGCGCGCACGGTCGCGTCTGGCTCGACGGCCCGGGACCGGAGACGAGGTCTACGGCGCTTCGCTTCAACGAGGGGTGGGTGAACGAGCTCGGCGTCTCGCTCCACGGCGGCTTCGTCTTGCCGGTGCGCCTCGACCTGACCTACCGGTTCGACTCCGGGACGGCGTCCGGGCTGGGCTCGGGCCTGTTCTTCTCCTTCGGCGTGGCGCGGCTGTTCTGAGCGCGCCGGATGATGTGGCACCTCCTGTACCTTCGGCTTATCAATTCCTGACGCCGGCCGATGTATATCGACGAGTTTCGCTCTTTCTGCCTCACCTTCCCCGAGACCCGCGAGGACCAGCCCTTCGGTCCCGACGTGCTGGTCTTCAAGGTCTGCGACAAGATGTTCGCCCTCCTCAGCCTCGACGAGATTCCGCCGCGCGCCAACCTGAAGTGCGATCCCGAGCGCGCGGTCGCGCTGCGCGAAGCGTACGCTGCCGTCACGCCGGGCTACCACATGAACAAGCGCCACTGGAACTCCGTCGCCCTGAGCGCCGAGATGCCGACGCCGCTCGTGCAGGCGATGGTGGAAGCCTCGTACCGCCTCGTCGTGGCAGGGCTGCGCAAGGCAGACCGGGAGCGGCTGGCGGAGACATAATCTGTTCTTTCATCCTGTGGCCGCGCGGAGACGGTATCTTGCTTCTCGCCGCTGCCACGCGACCTGCTGACGGTCCCACGCCCCTCGCTTCATGGCGCAGTCCCTGTCCTTGCCCAGAAAACTAGCCCGCCTCATCCTCCCGATCGTGGGGCTGCTGGCGCTGCTCACGGGGTGGCAGTACGTGACGCTGCCCGAGGACTTGCCGGAGTCCACAGAGACAATCGCCAACGCCATCCTACTCGTCAGCATGGCGGTAGGGGGGCTTCTGCTCCTCGGCTTTGTCCAGCGGCTCCGGCGGAAGCTGCGCACCCGCAGTCGCTACCTCCTCTGGACGTTCGTGTCCGCGTACTTCCTGGGTGCCTTGTTCCTGGTGCTCCGGTTCGGACAGTGGAGCGGCGTCTCGGTCACGATCTCTGTTCTGTGCGTGTTCGCCCTCGGTCTGTCGATCTGGGGGGCGACTGCTGAGCGCCAGCGCACGATCGAGTACACGCTCTTCCCGAGCCGCCCCCGGAAAGCACGCCAAGCCGAGGGCGAGGCCGAGTCGGTCAGGCAAGGGGCCTGACGGGCATCGCGCGTAGCCCGCGTCACCCGGCAGCGTGCGGGCGCAGCAGGGCAATGCCACGCTGCTGGCATGGGGTGCGTGTATTTTCCTGCGACACAGCCCCGCCCCGGACCCATGCCGAAGGAAGCGCCGACGCTGTTCCCGCTCTCGAAGGAGGAGCGAAAGGAGCGCCGGAAAAAGGCCGCAACGCCGCTGATGCGGCAGTACTGGACGATCAAGGACCGCCACCCCGGCGCGCTCCTGCTCTTCCGCATGGGCGACTTCTACGAGACCTTCGAGGAAGACGCCCGCATCGTCTCCGACGTGCTCGGGATCACGCTCACGAAGCGCTCGAACGGGGCGGCGGACGACGTCCCCCTGGCGGGCTTCCCGCACCACGCGCTCGACCAGCACCTCCCGAAGCTCGTCCAGGCCGGCTACCGCGTCGCCGTGTGCGAGCAGCTCGAAGACCCCAAGCACGCCCGCAAGATCGTCAAGCGCGACGTGGTCGAGGTCGTCACGCCGGGGGTCTCGTTCCGCGACGTGCTCCTCGCGCCGAAGCAGAGCCACTACCTCGCCGCCGCCGTCTGGGGCACGGAGCGCAAAGACCAGGGCCTCGTCGGTTTCGCTTTCGTGGACGCTACGACGGGCGAGTTCTTCGTCACCGAAACCCCGGCCGCGCGCTTCGACGAGTTGCTCCTGACCGTCGCCCCGGCGGAACTCCTCGTCGACAAGCGGCAGAAGGACGAAGCGAAGGCGATCCGCGGCGCGCACTTCGCGCTTACGCCGCAGGAGGACTGGGTCTTCGGGTACGATTTTGCCTACGAAACCCTCCTCCGGCACTTCCAGACCCACTCGCTCAAAGGCTACGGCGTCGAAGACCTACGCCTCGGACTCGTCGCGGCGGGCGCGGCGCTCTACTACCTCGGCGAGACGCAGAAAGGCCGCGTCCCGCACGTCCGCCGCATCCAGCGCTACCAGGCCGACGACTACATCGCCCTCGACCCGCAGACCAAGCGCAACCTCGAACTGGTCTCGTCGATGCAGGGCGGGCGCGACGGCTCGCTGATTCAGATCCTCGACCGGACCCAGACCCCGATGGGCGGGCGGATGCTCCGTGCGTGGCTCGTCCGCCCGCTCCGCTCGGTCTCCAAGATTCAGCAGCGGCTCGACGCCGTGGACGCGCTCTTCTCCGGCTCCCGCCTCCGCCGGACGCTCCGCGACGAACTTCGGCACGTCGGCGACCTCGAGCGCCTCGCGGCGAAGGTCTGCACCGGGCGCGCCACGCCGCGCGACCTCGTGACGCTCAAGCTCACGCTCCGCCAGATTCCGCTCCTCAAGCAGGCCCTCGAAGGTGAGACCTGCGAGACGCTTGTTCGGGTGCACGACGGCCTCACGCTCTGCACCGACCTCGCCGAGCGGATCGGGGCCGCGCTCGTGGACGAGCCGCCGGCTAAGATGGATGCCGGTGGCTACATCCGGGGCGGCTTCTCGGACGAACTCGACGAGCTTCGGGGCATCGCCTCGTCAGGCAAGGAGACGCTGGCCAAGATGCAGGCCGAGGAGAGCGCCCGGACTGGCATCCCCAGCCTCAAGATCGGCTACAACAAGGTCTTCGGGTACTACCTCGAAATCACGAACGCGCACCGCGACAAGGTCCCGGACGACTACATCCGCAAGCAGACCCTCGTCAATGCCGAGCGCTACATCACGCCCGCGCTCAAGCAGTACGAGGAGAAGATTCTCACGGCCGAGGAGCGGATGGTCGAGCTGGAGAGCCAGCTTTTTGCCGAGCTTCGGATGGCCGTCGCCGAGGCCGTCGAGCCGGTCCAGCGCAACGCCCGCTTCCTGGCGCTGCTCGACGTCTTCTGCGCCCTTGCCGAGGTCGCCGAGCAGCACGGCTACGTCCGGCCCGACGTGGACGACTCGGGCGTGCTCGACCTCACCGACGCCCGCCACCCGGTCGTCGAGCAGGCCCTCCCGGCGGGCGAGGCGTTCATCCCGAACTCCGTCCTCCTCGACGCAGGCGACGCGTCCGACCGGCAGATCCTGCTCATTACCGGGCCAAACATGGCGGGCAAGAGCGTCGTCCTCCGCCAGGTCGGCTTGGTCGTGCTGCTGGCGCAGGTCGGCGCGTTCGTCCCGGCCCGGCAGGCGCGCGTCGGAGTCGTCGACAAAATCTTCACCCGCGTCGGGGCCTCGGACAACCTCGCGGCGGGGGAGAGCACGTTCCTCGTCGAGATGAACGAGACGGCGAGTATCCTCAACAACGCGACCCCGAAGTCGCTCATCCTGCTCGACGAGGTCGGGCGCGGGACGAGCACGTTCGACGGGCTCTCGATCGCGTGGGCGATCGTCGAGCACCTCCACGAGCGGCCGGAGGTAGCGGCGCGGACGCTCTTCGCGACCCACTACCACGAACTCAACGCGCTCGCCGCGCGGCTGCCGCGCGTCCAGAACGCCCGCGTCCAGGTGCAGGAGCACGAAGGCAAGGTGATCTTCCTCCGCACGCTCGTCCCCGGCGGGGCCGACCACTCCTACGGGATCGAGGTCGCCCGCATGGCCGGCCTGCCGGAAGCCGTGATCCGCCGGGCGAAAGAGGTGCTCCGCCACCTCGAAGCGCACAACGTGGCTGAGGAGATCGCGCCCGACGGTGCCTCCGGCGACGGAGCCCTGCCCGACGTGCGCTCCGCCGCGGCGGCTTCCGTGGCCCCGCCCGACCCCGCGCTCCCGGCCGCCGTCCCGCCCAACCCCGCCCTCATCGAGGTCATGGACCGCCTGGAGCATTTCGACCCGGACCGGATGACGCCCATCGAGGCGCTCATGGCGCTCGCCGAACTCAAAGGCCTCGCCCGGCGCTGAGCGGCTAGGGCTGGAGCGGGTCGATCACCTCCAGGCCCTTGACCTGCCCGAAGTCTTTCGTGTTGCGCGTGACGAGCGGCAGGCCATAGTGCAGCGCGGTGGCAGCGACGAGGGCGTCCGGCGTCTTTAGCCCGCGCCGCTGCCGGCGTAGCGAGACCGCGCGCGCCAGGACGGGCGTAATCGAGAGTTCGGTAGAGGCGTTGTATACCTGGTTCAGTAGGTCCTCTTCGCGGTCCGAGAGGGCGTGGAAGCCGTAGACCTCTACGCGGCTGATCTCGGAGACGAAGAAGGCGTCCTCCGCATGTTCGCGCAGGAAAGACTGGATGCGCGCACGCTCCGGGGCGGCGGGCTGGGCGGAGTAGATCAGGATATCGCTGTCGAGGAGCATGGGACGCTAAGGTAGGGACGCGGTGCGGTGTCGTACCTTCATATGATGACGCCGATCATCTCTGGGGCGTTTCTGTCTTTTCCATCCCCCCGTAGCTATGCCACGGACGTACAAAGCGGTTCTCTCAGACGACGGCATTCGCTGGACTGGCGAGGTGCCGGAGGCGGTCCTCCGTGGGGAGGAAACGCCCGTGGAAGTGGTGGTGCCGGAGGAGCCTGCGGCTCTTCCAGTTTCTGGCATCACGGGCGCGCGGCTCGCGGAAATCTTCGAAAAGCTGGCAGCGACAGACCCGTTCCAAGAGATCGAAGACCCGGTGGGGTGGCAGCGCGCCGTCCGGGACGAGCGGCCCCTGCCTGGGCGCACGAGCGAGTAGCACGGGCCGCTGCACCGCTCATGGCGCTCGCCGAACTAAAAGGCCTCGCCCGGCGCTGAGCGGCTAGGGCTGGACGATGCCCAGTACCGAGCCAAGCGCGTAGAGCACGACAAACCCGACGAGCAGGCCGACGGCGGTTGGCCAGCGCCGGGGATTCCTGTTGCGAGGCGTGTAGTAGAGGTAGGCCATGCGGCGAGCGCGTTCCGTGACGCAGCGCTGCAGGAGAACAACCATGCCGGAGCCGTACGCTGCAGCGGCAGCGGTGCGCCCGGCCGACAGACTCGGGCAGTAATAGGCCAGCCGGCATGAACGGTCCCGAAGTGAGAGGCGGCGGACAATGGTGCCGGGCTTAGCTTCCGGCACCACACGCACGCCCTCAACTGTATGGCTGTCGGAACTTCCCCTACGACCGAGCAACGCACGCACGCGTGGAGCTGGGGGCCTCCCTTCGCCTTGCTCGGGGGAGGCCTCGGCGTAGCCGTGGCTGCGATTATTGCGCTCAACGGTGGCGTGTTCGCCTACACGCTCGACGACCCGTACATCCACCTCGCCCTCGCGGAGGAAATCGCACGGGGACACTACGGGGTCAACCCCGGCGAGGGCTCGGCTCCGTCGTCGAGCATCCTGTGGCCGCTGCTGCTGGCCCTGGGGGCGAGGCTGCCGGGTGCGGTGCTCACTCCGCTCGTGCTCAACATTGCGCTGTCGGCGGGGGCGGTCTGGGCCGCCTGGCGGGTGCTGCTCCGCGTGCTGCCCGTCGGAGACGACTGGCACCGCGCACTCGCGGTAGGCGTGATGGGCGTCGCGTTCGTCGTGGGGACCCACCTGATCGGGCTCGTGCTAAACGGGATGGAGCACGTCCTCCAACTCGCCCTGTCGGTGCTGATCGTCTGGGGGCTGATCCGAGAGCGGGAGACGGGGCAGGTCGCGTGGTGGCTGATGGCGGCCCTCGTACTCGCGCCCCTCGCCCGCTACGAGTGCCTGGCCCTCACCGTGCCTGCTCTCGCCCTGCTGCTCTACCGGCGGCACGCCCGCGCCGCGCTCGTCGTAGCCGTGGCGACGGCGGTGCCTCTGGCTGCGTTCTCGGCGTTTCTGCTGGCGAACGGTCAAGAGGCATTGCCTACGTCGGTTCTGCTGAAGTCGCAGTCGCTGGGCGAGGAGAGCGTGTGGCAGCAGGTGGCAGACGGCAGCGTGTTCGTGGGATTCGCGCGCAACCTCGTCGAGAACATGCGGCTGGGGACGGGGCGCGTGCTTGCGGTGGCCTGGCTCGGGCTGCTCGCCGCGGTCGTGGTCCGGGGGCCGGCGCGGGCGGACAAAGCTCTGGCCTTGTGGGCGGCTGCGGCGCTCGGGCTGCACCTCGCCGCTGGGCAGCTAGGCTGGTTCGGCCGGTACGAAGTCTACGTGTGGGCCGTCGCGGTGCTCGTCCTGCTCTGGGTAAGCCGGGCCGGCCTGCGGCGGCTCGTAGACGCGCAGCCTCCCCTCCGGTTTGCTCTGCTGGCCACCCTCGCCGTTGGGCTCACCTGCCAGAACTACATCCGCTGCGCCCTGCTCGCCCCCGCTGCGGCGAACGACGTCTACGAGCAACACGGCCAGATGCACCGGTTCGCGACGGAGTTCTGGCAAGGCCCCGTGGGCACCGGCGACATCGGGTGGGTGAGCTTCCAGAACGACCACTACGTCCTGGACCTCAACGGCCTCGCCAGCCTCCGCACCCTCGAACTGCAGGAAGCCCGCGGCCGGTACGGGTGGGTGGACCCGCTCACGGAGGAAGCTGGAGTCCGGTTGCTCATGGCGTATGAGTCTACGCAGTTTTCGCCATCCTGGATCAGGCTGGGCACGCTGCACCTCAGCGGGCCAGTGGCGGTGACGCCGGCCAACGACACGGTGACGTTCCTCGCCCGCGACGAGGCGACGGCCCAGCGGGTGCGGACCCTCTTGCCGGGCTTCATCGACACGCTCCCGCCCGGCGTCCGGTTCGAGTGGACAGGTGGACCACCTGCGGCGTTGTCTACGCCGGCGCTCGGGCAGAGGTAGGCTCCGGCGGGGCGAAGAAGGAACGCAGCTCGCGGAGCGTCTCGCCGGTCGAGGGCGTGTCGCGCACCACGCGCCCGGCGGCGAGGACGAGCACGCGGGAGCCCACGTCGACGACGTGGTCAAGGTCGTGGCTGGAGACGAGGAGCGTCGCGCCGCGCTCGCGCTCGCGGCGCAGGATGGTTTCTAGCTGGAGGCGCGCGCGCGGGTCGAGGTTGGCGAAGGGCTCGTCGAGCACGATGAGCTTCGGCCGGGGCAGGAGCGCGCCCACGATGCCGACCTTGCCCGCGTTGCCGAGCGAGAGGTCGCGGATGAGCGGGTCGGCCTCGACGGTCGGGCCGAAGAAGTCGGCGTAGGCCGCCGCCCGCCGGTCGGACTCGTCCGCTGCCAGGCCGTAGGCCCCGCCGACGAGCCGGAAGTATTCGCTCGGTCGCAGGTAGTCGATCAGGAACCCGGCATCGAGAAAGGCCCCAACCGACGGCTTCCACGCGTCGCTCTCGGCGACGGCCACGTCGTCGATCTGGACCTGGCCGCTCGTCGCCCGGATTAGGTCGAGCGCGAGGCGGAGGAGCGTCGTTTTGCCCGCGCCGTTGTTGCCGACGAGCGCGACGGCCTCGCCCGGCAGCACGGCGAGGTGGTCGAGGTTGAGCGCCTCGGTCGCCCCGTAGCGCTTCACGAGGTCGGTCGCCACGACGGTCGCGCCGAGGTCAGGAGCGGGAGCAGAGCCGTTCGTCGTCATCATAGAACAGACCTAAAACGAAGCGCGAAGGGGTGGCGCTGGTGGAGGAGCCGGGTTTCGATGAGGCGCGCCCACAGCGGCAGCGCGAGCACGCCGGCCGCCCCGACCGCGGCGGTCGCAGCGAGGCCGTGCCCCGGGCCGAGGCCGAAGATCAGGCCCACGGCGACAGCCCCGGCGAGGGCGAGCGCGATCTGCGGCGGGAGCGACTGAATCCGGGGGCTGCCCATAAACTTGTCCTGCACGTCGAGCGGCTTCGGCCCGAGCGTGGAGCCGAGGACGGCGACCGGCGCGAGCACGCCCGCGCAGAAGAGCACCGCCACCCCGAGGTCAAGGAGGGCGCCCGGGGCGAGCGCGAGGGCAAGCACGAACTGCACCGCGCCGAGCGCGAGCGCCGAGCCCACGCCCATCAGGAGCTTCGCCGCGACGAAGGCGTGGAGCGCGCCGGGGAGGCTCAGCAGCCGGTCGTAGTGCCCGCTCGCAAACGGCAGCGCGAACTGCCCGGCGGAGATCGCAAACGTGCCCGTCGAGGCCATCAGGAGCAGGGCCGCTGGGGCGCCGTCGTTCCAGACGAAGGCGTAGACCGAGACCGCGAGTGTGAGGGCGAGGGCGTTGAGCGCGATGCCGCGCGGGAACCGGGTGCGCCGGAGGAGCCGCCACTCCAGGTCCAGGAGCGCCCGCACGCCGGCGTGCTCGAACCCGGTCGTCGGCTGGCGCTCGGCCGGCGCGGAGGCGCGGGCGGCGGGGTCGAGGTAAAGCGACTCGACGACGCTCCGGTGCGAGTAGACGCCGAGGAGGGCTGCGATGGCGGTGACGAAGAGGACGGTCAGCCCGGCTTCGTCCCCAAGCGGCCCGCCGAGGGCGAGCACGACGGCCGCTGTCGCCGCGAGCGCGGCCCCGACCGCCGCCAGCGTCTCGGCCGGGGCTGTCCCGAGCCGCGTCTTCCATACCACGACGGCGAAGTGCGACACCGCCACGAGTGCTATCACCCCGACGACGAACCCGACCGCGGCTGCCTCGCCCGAGGCACTCCGCACTGTCCGCAGGGCAAAGGGCACGGCGAAGGCGAGCGGGGCGAGGTTGAAGACCGAGAGCGTCGCCCGGAGCGTCACCGCCCGCGCCACGCGACGGCGCGGCACCGGCAGCAGGAGGAACGCCTCGGCTCCCCGCGTCGGCACGTCCTGGAACAGCACCCGCCCGACGGTCAGCGCCCCAAGCGCAGGCAGCAGCATCTGCCGGACGAGGTCGAGCGCTGAGATGTCGGGTGCCCAGACCGAGAGGGTGTCCGGCAGCAGGAACCCCATCGCGGCCGCCGTCAGCACGGCGTAGGCCAGCCCGAGCGCTTTCAGCACGGCCAGCACGAGCCGGCCGCCGAGGTAGGGGGCGCGCCGGAAGGCGAGGACTTGCAAGCGGAGGAGGGTCCAGAACACGGCAGGGGAGGCAGGGCGCAGTCTCTTCGGTATCGGCCAGGCGAGAGGTGCTGTAAACGACGCGCCTCAGTCTAATGACTAGATGAGTTCGCAGGCGTGTACGGGAAGTCTGGGGGTCTGGGGGTCTGGGGGTCTGGG
>JBCDKT010000035.1 GCA_038746285.1 Bacteroidota bacterium | reverse complement strand
ACGCTCTTCGAGGGCGCGCTCGGGGCGGAGGCGGCGCGCTCGCTGGTCTTCGACGGGTCGGGCCGCCCGGCGGGGCTCTACGTAGTGCGCGCCGTGGGCGAGACGTTCTCCGAGACCCAGCGCATCGTCATCGCCCGCTAGCTCGGCACCGCCGCAACGTTTTCCGATCTGCTGCGTTGACAGGGGGAAGCGCGCGTGCGCCTCAAGCGCCATCGCGTGCAAGCCTCGCGTCTCGGCGCCGCGTCTCGTACGCGCCGGCTTCTGCCCTTCTCTCAGGTTTCTCCAATCGCCGATCCCATGCGCTACCTCTTTCTTCTCGCGGCCGTCTGCGCCGCTGCCCTGCCGGCCTCGGCCCAGCTCACCGCCTGCGACGATACGGGCATGGCGGGCGACTACCCGTGCAGCAATGTCACGCTCCTGTCTCACGTAGGGCTGGAGACGATGAACGCCCAGGCCGGCAACGACGTCTGGGGCTGGACCGACTCGGTCACCGGCAAGGAGTACGCCCTCATGGGCCTCTCCGACGGCACGGCCTTCGTGGACATCTCCGACCCGACTACGCCGGTCTACCTCGGCAAGCTACCGACTCACACGGTGGCGACTGTCTGGCGCGACATGAAGGTTTACGGCGACTACGCGTTTATCGTCAGCGAGGCCGACGGGCACGGCATGCAGGTCTTCGACCTGGCCCGCCTCCGCGACGTGGCCCCGACCCAGGGTCCGGTCGAGTTCGACGCCGACGCGCACTACGACCGCGTCGGGCAGGTGCACAACATCGCGCTCAACGAGTTGACCGGCCTCGCCATCATCGTCGGCAACCGGGAGAGCGAGGGCTGCTCCGGCGGCCTCCACCTCGTGGACGTGACCGAGCCGCTGAGCCCCACCTTCGCCGGCTGCTTCGGCGACGACGGTTACACCCACGATGTGCAGTGCGTCGTCTACCACGGCCCGGACGCGCCCTACGACGGCCACGAAATCTGCCTCGCCTCGAACGAGGACACCGTTACGATCGTCGACGTGACCGACCGCAAGAACCCGGTCGAGCTCTCGCAGGCGGTCTATCCGAACCCGGCCTACACGCACCAGGGCTGGCTCACGGAAGACTACCGCTACTTCATCGCCAACGACGAACTCGACGAGCAGCGCTTCAGCCACAACACGCGCTCGCTGATCTTCGACGTGTCGGACCTCGACGCCCCGGAGTTCATCGGTACCCACATGAGCGAGCTGGCGGCGATCGACCACAACCTCTACATCCGCGGCGAGATGGTCTACGAGGCCAATTACCGCTCCGGCCTCCGCGTTCTGGATGCGACGAACGTGGCCGAGGCTGAACTCGACGAGGTGGCCTACTTCGACACCTTCCCGACGGACGACAGCGGGCAGTTCGGCGGTGCGTGGAGCACGTTCCCCTACTTCGACAGCGGGACGGTGCTCATCAGCGACATGCAGCGCGGCCTCTTCATCGTGCGGCCGGAGCACGCCGAGCCGCTCGCGCTCGCGTCGTTCACGACCTTCCCGGCCGAGCGCGCCGTGGACCTGAGCTGGAAGACAGACGGCGCGCCCGAGATCGAGCGCTTCATGATCGAGCACCAGCGCGGCGCGTCCTGGGCGACGGTCGGCATGGTCCAAGGGTCGCCGGACCGCGACACCTACCGCTTCCGCGCCGCGGACGTGGCCGACGGGGAACAGACGTTCCGCCTCCGCGCCGTTACCGCCGACGGCATGACCGTCTTCAGCGAGCCCGTTGTCAGCGGCATGGCCTCGGGCTCGCCAGCCGGGACCGCGGGCGAGTAACCTGCACCTCCCCGTAACACCTTGCGGCGGTTCGGCGAAGGTGCCGGGCCGCCGCTTTTCTGTGCCGCCCGGTACGTCCCGGACCGGGGCACCGCACGGTGCCCTTGCTTTTAGCAGGCGGGCTGTGTTTACTTTGCAAATCCAGACACCTCCACCCAGCCCCCGCCGTCATGGAACGTGGTCTCCTCTTCCTCGCGCTGCTCGTCCCCGCGCTCGCGCTCGCGCAGCCCACGCCCTGCGTCGACGGGTTCGCGGGGGCCTACCCCTGCCAGAACGTAGACCTCCTCGCGCAGCCGACCGACCGGGGCGCCACCGACATCTGGGGCTGGACCGACCCGGACACTGGCACCGAGTACGCCATCATTTTCCTGAGCAGCCGCACGACGTTCTTCGACCTCAGCGACCCGACGGCGCCAGTCGAGATCGGCAGCCTCTCCAACAACGCGGGGAAAGACGCGCGCGTCTACGCCAACCACCTGTTCGTAGTGGACGATGGGGGCCTGCCCGGCATGCTAGTCTTCGACCTGACGAGGCTCCGCGACGTGGCGAATCCGCCGGTGGTCTTTGAGGTCGACGCGGTGTACGACGGGATATCCCGCGCCCACAACCTGACGCTCGATACCGAGAGCGGGTTTGCCTTCCCCGTGCTCCCTGGAGGCGGCCTCTGCTCCAGCGAGCTCCACATCGTCGATGTCCGCGACCCGGTCAACCCGACTTTTGCCGGGTGCTACGACCGGCCGAGGTTCGACGCCTTCCACGACGCCCACTGCATCACCTACGACGGCCCCGACACGGAATACGCCGGGCGCGAACTCTGCTTCGGCTCTGCGGGAACCGACGGCGTGATCGAGATCGTCGACGTGACCGACAAGGCGAACCCGCAGTCGCTCTCCTCTGCCCCCTACCCCAACGCGGCCTACACCCACCAGGGGTGGCTCACCGAAGACAGCCGCTACTTCCTGATGAACGACGAGTTCGACGAGGGCACGTTCGGCTTCAACACCCGCACGCTCGTCTTCGACGTGTCGGACCTCGACGAGCCCGAGTTCGCCTTCGCCTACGAGGCCGAGACAGCAGCGACCGACCACAATCTCTTCGTCAAGGGCGACTACGCCTACCAGGCCAACTACGGAGCGGGCTTCCGCATGCTCGACCTGTCCGAGATCGACAGCGGCACGCTCACCGAAGTCGCCTTCTTCGACACGAGTCCGGAGGGCGTCAACGGCGCGCTCTGGGGCGTCTACCCGTTCTTCGAGAGCGGTATCGTGATCGCCTCAGACAGGAGCCGGGGCCTCTTCGTCTTCCAGCCGACGGTCGGCCAGACGCTGGACACGGAGGCGGCCCCGCAGAGCGGCATCGCGCTCGCGGCGTACCCGAACCCGTTCGCGTCGCGCGCGACGGTGGCGCTCACGGTGGGCGCGGCGCAGCAGGTGACGGTCGCGGTCTACGACGTGCTCGGGCGCGAGGTCGCCGTGCTCTACGACGGGCTGGTGGGAGCCGGCGAGGAGCGGGCCTTTTCGCTCGACGGAGCCGGACTGCCGACGGGTGCCTACCTGGTCCGCGCCACCGGCGAGACGTTCCGGGCCACGCAAGCGCTCACCCTCGTGCGCTGAACTTCTCGCCCCGTTTGGTCAGTGCGAAGGTGCCTTGCAGCACGTCGTCGATGCGGAGGTAGCCTTCGTGGACGAGCCAGTCGGCGAGGCCGTCGATGCGGTGCGGCGGAAGTCCCTCCCCGGACAGCCAGCCGGCGCGGTCGTCGCCGCGTGCGGCGTGGGCGAGGAGCCGGCGGAGGACCGGTTCGTCCTCGGGCGTGACGGCGGCGGGGCGGTGGCGGCCGAGACATACGTCGCACGCGCCGCAGCGCGTCCCAGTCCGTTCGCCGAAATAGCCGAGCAGAAAGTGGCGGCGGCAGGTGACGGAGCGGGCGTAGCGTACCACGTCGTTCAGCCGCGACGCCGCCCGGTGGCGCGACGCCCCGAGCGCGTCCGCGTCGAGCAGCACCCGCTCCGCACGCGGCCCGGCGAAGACGACGCGGAGCCCGTCGCCCGGCGCGTGGTAGGCGACGAGGCCGTGCTCGCCGAGAAAGTCGAGTCCGCGCAGGAGGCGGGCGCGGTCCAGCCCCGTGCGGCGCTCGAGGGCGCGGAGGTCGAGGTCGGACCACGCGCTGAACGCTTCGGCGTGGACACTCCGCAGGAGCACCCGGACGAACCCGGCCAGGGCTTCGTTACCCAGCCCGTCGGCGTACGCCCGGACGGCTTCGGCGGGCTGAGGAAACCGGACGAGGCCCCGGTGCCCCTGCGGCGCGAGCACCTCCCACACCCCGGCGCGCGCCAGCGCCGCGACCGAGGCCCGCACCCGAAGTCCCGGCTGCCCTGTCGCTTCTGACACCGCCTCCACGTCGATCCCGACCGGCCCGTCCGGCTCCGACCCGACCGCGATCTGGGCGAGGCTGCATACGGCGTCGTAAACCGACCTCACGCTCGCCGCATCGGGGTGGCCCTCGGCGGCGAACGAGCGCGCTGCGGCTACGTCGCGCTCGGCGAAGAGGAGGACGGCGTAGGCCTGCTGGCCGTCGCGCCCGGCGCGGCCTGCCTCCTGGTAGTACGCCTCGACCGTCGGCGGCAGTTCGACGTGGAGCACGAAGCGCACGTCCGGCTTGTCGATCCCCATCCCGAAGGCGCTCGTGGCGGCGATGACGCGAGTCGCGCCCTGCTGCCAGCGCTCCTGCACGGCGGCGCGCTCGGCGAAGGTCATCCCGGCGTGGTAGGCTTCGGCACCGACGCCCGCCTGCGCGAAGGCGTCGGCCCAGCGCTCGGCCCCGCGCCGCGTCCCGGCGTAGACGATTCCGCTGCCCGGCACGGCCTCCATGATCTCCAGCGCCTTCGCCCGCTTACGCTCGGTGCGGAAGATGCTCGGCACCACGTTCGGCCGGTCGAACCCCCGGACGATAACCGCAGGCTCGCGTAACCCGAGATGCTCGGCGATGTCGCGGCGGACGGGGGGCGTCGCCGTCGCGGTGACGGCGATCGTGGGGGGCCGGCCGAGGAGGTCGGCGGCGGCAGCGATGCGGAGGTAGGAGGGACGGAAATCGTGGCCCCACTCGGAGATGCAGTGGGCCTCGTCGACGGCGAGAAGCGTGACCGGCAGGCGCTCGGCGCGGGCCTGGAACGTGTCCGTCTCCAGGCGCTCCGGGGCGAGGTAGAGCAGCCGGTAGCGACCGAACTCGGCGTCGGTCCAGCGCTGCTCGGCCTCGTGGTAGGGCACCGACCCGTCGATGAACGTCGCCGCGATGCCGCGCGCGCGCAGCCCGGCCACCTGGTCGTGCATCAGCGCCACGAGCGGCGAGACGACGAGCGCCAGCCCCCCCGTCGCCACCGCCGGCACCTGGTAGCAGACCGACTTCCCACCGCCCGTCGGCAGCACGGCGAGCACGTCGGAGCCGGCGAGCACAGCCTCGACGACCTCGCCCTGGCCAGGGCGGAAGCTGGGGTGTCCCCAATGCGCGCGGAGCACAGCCTCGGCGTCGTCCCGCGAGACGGAAGGCGAAGGCTGAGCAGGAGGCGATTCAGGGCGCGGCATCGGAAAAAAGTTGAGGGCAGAGGTTACGCCACCGGCGCTTGCGTGTCTAGTACCTGAGGATAGATGACAGCGACGTCCCCAACTGTTCTGGGGACGAGCCGGCGCGGCGAAGGCTTCCTTGGTGGGGGGTCCTTCCAACCGCGCCGGCGTTTTTTAGGTCGAGTGTCTCGGGTCGGGGATCAGGAGTGGATGGGCGGATGGGCGGAAGGGCGGAAGGGCGGAAGGGCGGAAGGGCGGAAGGGCGGAAGGGCGGAAGATCGTTGGCGCAGAGCGCGGCGGCCTCGGTAGTTTTCGTGGTTTTTCTTGCCTCCCACACTCCCACACTCCCACACTCCCACACTCCCACACTCCCGCGTATGCCCCTCCCCCGCGTCTCCGTCGTCGTCGTCACCTGGAACGCGCTGCCGCTGCTCCGGCAGTGCCTCCCGTCGGTCATCGCCACGAACTACCCCGACCTCGAGATCGTCCTGGCCGACAACGCCTCGACGGACGGGTCGGCGGACTGGGTAGCCGAGGCGTTTCCGTCGGTCCGGGTCGTGCGGCACCCGGAGAACTGGTTTTTCTGCCGGGGCAACAACGAGGCGGTCCCGCATACGACTGGCCGCTACGTGTGCCTGCTCAACAACGACGTCGAGGTCCCACCGGGCTGGCTCACGCCACTCGTCGAGGCGATGGAAAGCGACAGCGGGGTCGCCGCCGTGCAGCCCAAGCTGCTCCAGTACCACGACCGCACGCGGTTCGAGTACGCCGGAGGCAGCGGCGGCTTCCTCGACCGCTACGCCTACCCCTTCGCCCGGGGCCGCCTCTTCACGACGCTGGAGCAGGATGCCGGGCAGTACGACGACGCCCGCGACATCTTCTGGGCAACGGGGGCCGCCCTCCTCCTCCGCCGTGCCGCGCTCGACGAAGTCGGTCTGCTGGACGAGCGCTTCGTGATGCACCAGGAGGAAGTGGACCTGTGCTGGCGGCTGTGGCGCGCCGGGTGGCGCGTCCGCGTCGAGCCCCGGAGCGCGGTCTACCACATCGGCGGCGGGTCGCTGCCGCAGGGAAGCCCGCGCAAGGCATACTACAACTTTCGCAACAGCTTCCTGCTCCTCTGGAAGCACCTCCCGCCGCGCCACTTCCGCCGCGTCGTCGCTGGACGCTACGCCCTCGACACCGCCGCCGCCGCCCGCTTCGCTGCGGCCGGCCGCTTCGGCGAGGTAGGCGCCATCCGCCGCGCTCATTTCGACTTTCGGAAGCTCCGCCGCCACTACACGCCGCCATCCGACGACGAGCCCCTCGTACTCCCTCCCTACGACGGCAGCATCGTCCCGGCCTACCACCTGCGCGGCCAGAAAACCTTCGCCGACTTGCCCGAGGCCGCGTTTAGACAGCTAGGTCCAGCGTGAGCGCGGCGCGAAGACGACGGCGACGGACGCGAGCACGACCACCATGCCGACGAACGCGAGCGGCCCCGGCACCTCGTCGAACAGGATGTAAGCTAGCCCCGCGCCGATGATCGGCTCCAAGAGCGAGAGCAGCCCGAGGAGCGCGGCCGGGAGAAACTTGACGGCGTAGTTGAACGCCCCGTGTCCGACGAGTTGAGGGAAGACCGCCATAGCGAGGCAGAGCCCGAGGATCGGCCACGGCTGCACGAGGTCGGTCTCGGCCGCGAGGGCGACGAGGAGGATGGTGAGTGCGGCGACGGTGTAGAGCGGGAAGAGGTAGGCCAGGAGCGAGACCCGCTGCCGCACCGCCCGCCCGATCAGGAGGTAGCCCGAGATCAGGAGCGACGCGAGCAGCGCAAGGGCGTTGCCCCACGACGCGTTCGAAAACGTCTCGTCCCCCGCGTCGCCCACGCCGATCAGCACCGCCCCGGCCACCGCGACCAGGATCGCCCCGGTCGTGCGCAGCGTCAGGCGCTCGCGCAGGAAGGCGTAGCCGAGGACCGCGATGAACAGCGGGCTCGTCGTGACGAGGACCGAGGCGCTCGCCACGCTCGTGTGGTAGAGCGACTCGATCCACGCGATGAAGTGGAACCCGAGGAAGACGCCGCCCGCGAGGATCAGCGTCCAGTCCCGCCGGGCGAAGCGCCGCACCTCGGGGCCGATGCGGGGCAGCGCGACGGGCGCGAGGAGCAGCACCGCGAACGTCGTCCGCCACGCAGCGAGGGCGAGGCCGGGTGCCGCCGCGCCGTAGCGCACCAGGATCGCGCTGAAGCTGATCGAGATGATGCCACAGGCCAACGCGAGCCAGACCCGGCGAGGCGTTCGGGGTTTCTGGTTCCTAGTTTCTGGTTGAGCGCGCTCGGTCGTTCTCATCAACCAAAAACTAGAAACGAAAAACCAGAAACCCGCGCGCAGCGCTTACCGCAGCCGGTCCACCGAGCGGACGAGCGCGATGTCCTTGTCGATGCCTCGCTTGGCGAGCAGCAGGAAGAGGTAGGCCGCCACCGGGCACATCAGCGTCAGGTAGAGCGAGGTCGGGACGAGCCCGGCCGCCTCTTCGTTCAGGCTCAGCGCGACCAGGCAGCCGACGAGGACGGCGACGAGCGCGAGGTCCAGCCCCTGCGCCACCCGGACGACCTTCGCCTGGCTCGACCGGTTCTTGTAGAAGAAGATGCTCACGAGCGCGAGCAGCATCACCAGCCCGCCGAGCACGAGTGTCGTCAGCGTCAGCCACGGGTAGACCGTGCCGACGTACGCTCGCCAGTCCACGCCGAGCACGAAGAACAGCGCCACGAGGAGCGCCGCGAACAGGAGGTAGAGCGACTGAAGGCGCTGAATCATGTCGGATGTTTAGTTGCGAGCGAGGAGTCCCGGGCGGGGCGTTCCGTCTAGCGCAGTGCCCGCCCGGTGCTCGTCATCCGACGCTCGTCACCTGCTGCACGGCGTCGGCGAGGCGCGCGGCGAACTCAGACGTCGAGGCCGAGCCGCCGAGGTCGGGCGTGAGGTGGGTGCCCTCGGCGTAGACCTCGAAGATAGCCGAGCGGACGGCGTTGGCGGCGTCCTTCTCGCCGAGGTAGCGGAGCATCATCTCCGCCGAGCGGATCATGGCCGTCGGGTTGGCCTTGCCCTGGCCCGCGATGTCCGGGGCCGAGCCGTGGACGGCCTCGAAGACGGCGTGCTCGTCGCCGATGTTGGCCCCGCCCGTCACGCCGAGGCCGCCGACGAGGCCGGCGGCGAGGTCCGAGAGGATGTCCCCGAACAGGTTCGTCGTCACGATGCAGTCGTAGCGCTCGGGGTAGACGACGAGCTGCATCGCCATGTTGTCCACAATCCGGTCGTCGAAGGTGAGGCCGGGGAAGTCGCGGGCGGTCTCGCGGCCAATGTCGAGGAACATACCGCCGGTCTTCTTGAGGATATTGGCCTTGTGGACGAGCGTGAGCCGCTCGCGGTCCTGCCGCTGAGCCTGCTCGAAGGCGAAGCGGATGATCTTCTCGGACCCCCGGCGCGTCACGCGGGCAATCGAGTCGGCGATCTGGTTGCGGGTGTCGAAGTACTCGATCCCGGCGTAGAGGCCCTCGGTGTTCTCGCGGAAGATGATGAGGTCCACGCCCTCGTAGCGCGCCTTCGTGTTGGGCAGCGAGACGCACGGGCGGACGTTGGCGTAGAGGTCGAGCGCCTGCCGGAGCTGGACGTTGGCGCTGCGGAAGCCGGTCCCGACGGGCGTCGTGAGGGGGCCTTTGAGCGCCACCTTGTTGTGGCGGACCGACTCGACGACGGTCTCGGGGAGCGGGTCGCCGCCGGACTCGTAGGCGGCCATGCCGGCGGTCTGCTCGTCCCAGTCGAAGTCGATGCCGGTGGCGCCGAGTACCTGGAGCGTGGCGTCGGTGACCTCGGGGCCGATGCCGTCGCCGGGAAGGAGGGTGATGGTGTAGGACATGGCGGGGTGGAGAGCTCTCGGAAACGGAATGGGGGCCAAAGCGGGACGGGGGCCAACGAAAAAGCCCCGCACTCGGCAGGGCTTCTTCGCTTCAAAGATAGAATCGCCGCGGCGGCGCTCACGACGGCGTGAGCCGCTTTGTCGAATAATTGATACGCAGCGTCCCCGCCTCGCGGAGCTCCTGCTGCACGTCGTAGAGGATGCCCGTCTCCGACTCCTGGTCCACGCGGAGCGAGATGATCGTGCGCGGCTCGTCCTGGAGGCGGCGGAACATGAGCTGGCGGATCTCGGTGATCTCCGGCACGAGCGCGTCGTCGATCTGCACCCGGTTGTCGCCGACGCTGGTGCCCTCGAGCTTCTCGGGGCCGATGTAGACGTAGGAGACGAGCCGCTTCTGCTCGATCTTCTGGATCGCCTCGGCGTCCGGCAGGATGACGCGCACCTGGAGGTCGACCTCGCGGAGCACGGTCGAGACCATGAAGAAGATGAGCAGCATGAAGACGATGTCGGGCAGGCTCGCCGTCGGGATGTCTTGCTTGGTGCGGGCGGACTTCTTCTGAAAGCGGACGGACATGGGGTTAGCTTTTAGCTGTTAGCGGCTGGTTCCTCTAGCTTCCAGAGCCAGTGGCCGACGGGTTGGTCGCGTCCGGCTCGGCAATCGAGATGCGGAAGGGGTAGGTCTGGGCGACGGCGTCTTCCTCGCCCTGGGGAAGCCGCGTCTGGTAGTCCTCGTAGTCGCGGAAGCCGAGGCGGCGGGCCTCTTCGGCGCGCAGTTCGTTGAAGCCCATCTTGATCTCGTCGAGCACCTTGACGTACTGCTCGTACTTCGACTGCCGCTCAGTCTTGAACGAGACGATTCCCTTGTCCGGGCTGTCCGAGAGCGTCGGGTCGGCACCCCGGTTGTTGATGAAGCGCTTGACGGCCGGGCGGATCTGGGGGATCTCGGTGAACTCGCCTTCGAGGAGCACGTTGCCCGAGGCGTTGACGAGGACCGTGAGGATGTTCCGGTCCGGGATCTCCGGCGGTGGGGTCTCCTCGTCGAGCGGTGGCGGGAGCTCCATGTAGATCCCCGTATCCACGTCGATCGTGGTCGTGACGAGGAAGAAGATCAGGAGCAGGAACGCGATGTCGGCGAGCGACGAGGTCGGGATTTCGGCCTCGCGGCTGGCGCGGCGCTTGAGCAGACCCATAGGAGGGAGTGGTTAGAAGCGGGAAGAGCGGCTGGGGTCAGTTGAAGACGCCCTTGATGCCGGTCAGGACGATCGCGACGATGCCGCCGGCGAGGAGCACGAGCGCCGTCAGGATCATCGCGGTCGTGGCCGGCTCAGCCGTGCCCAGGCTGAGCGCGTAGCAGACGCCGAAGATGGCGAGCGGGAGCACCATCGCGCCAATCGACCAGACGCGGTGCTTGCCGTCGATCAGGCTCTTGATGCCGAAGACGGCGATGACGAGGAAGCCGAGCGCGACGAGGGCCAGCGACAGCCAGATGGCGATGGGGACGAGTCCTTCCATGGCAGAAGTGAAGGTTGGGTGGCGTAGGGGCACACCGCGGGTGTGCCCCTACGGGTGAGAACGGCGGCGGCTAGATGTCGGTCTGCGCGGGGTTGGCCCCGGGGTCGACGGGCGGGCGCGGGATCGCCTTGGCGGCCACCGGCTCGGCCAGCGGACGGCTCCCCTGCATCAGCACGAGCGAGTCGATCAGCTCGACCGAGGCCTCCTCCATCTCGACCACGATCCGGTCGATCTTCGAGACGGCGTAGTTGTAGAAGAACTGCAGGATGATGGCGACGACGAGGCCACCGACCGTCGTCAGCAGCGCCACCTTGATGCCGCCGGCGACGAGGCTCGGCGAGATGTCGCCCGCCTGCTCGATGGCGTCGAAGGCCTCGACCATGCCCCACACCGTCCCGAGGAACCCGAGCATCGGGGCGATCGAGATGAAGAGGCTCAGCCAGACCAGGCCGCGCTCCAGGAAGCTCATCTCGATCGAGCCGTAGGAGACGACCGCCTTCTCGACGGCGTTGATCCCTTCGTCGGCGCGCAGGAGGCCGGCGTGGAAGACGCTCGCCACGGGGCCGCGCGTGTTCTCGCACACCTCGAGCGCGCGGCTGACGCCGCCCTCGTCGAGCGCGCCCTTGACGCGGGCCAGGAACTTGCGCGTGTTGGTGTCGGCCAGGTTGAGCGTGATGATGCGCTCGATGCCGATCGCGAGGCCGATGACGAGGCAGATGAGGACCGGCCACATGAAGCCACCGCCTTCGTTAAAGCGTTGGACTAGCTCATTCGTGAACGAGGTCTCCGCAGCCGTTTCTTGGAGCAAGAGGACGAGGGAGTAGAGCTTCATAGAATCACCTCCGGAAGGAGAATGCGGGTGAGAGAAGAAGGGTGGGGGTACGGGGGCCGCGGACGTCGGACGCGCCCCGAGGGGAGGCGCGCGGGCCAGCCTCTAATATCAGGAAACCCGACGATATTGTCAACGCACCGTGAACGGCCCTGCGTTTTTACCCTACCGGGCACGCGCGCCCTTCCCCGAGACACGACGCGCGCGGCAAAGTTGCCCGCGCGCGAAGCGTTAACGTGTGATGCGTGAGACCGGACGCCGCCAGTCGGCCCCCGATCCCACGCATCACGTTTCACTCGTCAGGCCCTTGTTGCCCCACTACCTCTCGGTCATGACCGCCAGGTCCGAGGCCTGCGACCACAGCTCCATCGCTTCCAGGAACGTCGGGTCGATGTCATGCACGACCGGGTGGAAGGCGGCGATGCCGAAGAGACGGCGGGCGAGGTAGGCCTTGACGCGCACCTCGATGTCGGGCCGGGCGGCGTCGAGTTCGGAGCGGACGAGCACGTTGTCCCGGTCGGCGTCGTCTTCGGGCGGGCGGCTGGCGATCTCGACGTCGCGGTCGCGGACGTAGTCCTCGAAGGCGCGGAAGGTCTCGTCGCTGACCTCGTAGGTGCGGACGAACTCGGTCTCGCGGTCCTCCCACGCGTCGCGGAGGGAGGCGTTCTCGTCGATGTAGGCCCGGGCAAACTCGCTGTCGAGGCTGCGGGCGATGACCGTGCGGAGCGCGGCCGAAACGGTGTCGAGCGGGACGAGGTAGTCCGGCAGGATCCCGCCGCCGCCGTAGACCGTGCGGCCCCCGTCGGTGGTGAAGCGCAGCGAGTCAGCCACCTCGCCGACGAGCGCCGACGCGAGCACGGCCCCGTCTTCGCCGCTCAGCAGCTTGCGGTCGGCCTCGACGAGGTCCACCTTCGAGGCGTAGTAGTCCTCGTCGGTCTCGCCCTGCTCGTAGGGGGTCTGGATGAGGCGGCCGGCCGGCGTGTAGTACCGCGAGATCGTCATCTGGAGCACGCTGCCGTCGGTGAGCTGGAACTGCTGCTGCACGAGGCCCTTGCCGAAGGTCCGCCGCCCGACGACGAGCCCGCGGTCGTGGTCCTGGAGGGCCCCGGCGACGATCTCGGAGGCGCTCGCCGAGTTCTCGTCGACCAGGACGATCACCGGGCGGTCCTCGAAGGCCCCGCCGGCGCGGGCGCGGTACTCGCGGTTGAAGTCGGCGCGGCGGCTCTGGGTGTAGACCACCAGGTCGCCGGCCGGGAGGAACTCGTCCGAGATGCGGATGGCCATCTCCATCAGGCCACCGGCGTTGCCGCGGAGGTCGAAGACGAGGCGCTCCATGCCCTGCGCTTCGAGGCCGCGCAGCGCGGTCATGAACTCGTCGTAGGTCGTCCGGGCGAAGCGCTGGAGCTTGATGTAGCCCGTCGTCTCGTCGATCATGTGGCTCGCGATGACGGTGTGGAGCGGGATCTTGTCGCGCGTGATGGTGAAGGCGATGGGCCGCTCGAAGCCCTGGCGGCGCACGGTCACCTCGACCTCGGTCCCCTTCGGGCCCTTGAGGTACTTCTCCACCTCGGGCGTCTCCCACCCGACGGCCGTCGTGTCGCCGACGGTGAGGATGCGGTCGCCGGCGAGCAGCCCGGCCTCCTCGCTCGGCCCCCCGGCGATCGGCATCAGGACGGCGAGCGTGTCGCGGTCGTCGGGGCCGTCGAGGAACTCGTAGTAGATGCCGATGCCCTCGAACGAGGCCTCGAAGTTCTCGCGCACGCGGCGCATGTCGGAGACGTCGATGTAGATCGAGTGCGGGTCGAGCCCCTTGAGCATGCCCTCGATGGCGTCCTCGGAGAGGCTGGCCGAGTCGACGCGCTCGACGTAGTTGCGGCCGATGAAGTTGAACGCCTCCTCGATCTTGCGGAGGTTGTCGGCCTCGGCGTTGCTGGAGGCCACGTCGCGGGCCTGCATGCCGATAGCGACGCCGAGCACGACGGCGAGGAGGACGAGGAGAGATTTGCTGAGCTTCATCGAGGCTGGAGGTAGCGTGGAGAAAGAGGAGGCGGCATCGCCCGGAGCAGAGGCTTTAAGCCGCCGCGCGCGCAGGGGTTCTGCCCGGCCTCGTCCGGCACGCGGCGAGGCGCGAGCAGGGGGCCGGCCAGGCCGCGCTGACCTAGAACGAGCGAAGCGAAGGTGAATTGTGTGAACCGGCTGCACCCAAGCCGATATCCGGCACGCGCTCGGACGCCATCGCGGGGTATCGTTCCGAAACCCCCGGCGGCCCGAACACCCTGCCAAGCCCGGCCGGCCTGGGCTTCTCGGCACCTCGTTGTCAAGCCACCTTAACCAACTGTTAGTGTGCCCTGCATGTGCCAGCACGAGAGGAGCGCCGATTGCACACGCAGACCAAAATTAGGCCGAGCATCCCCTACTCTTCAGGCTACCCGATGACTACGCACCAACCGTCCGAGCGGCGCACGCTGGAGCAGATCGCCGAGGCGATCCGCGCGCGCAGCGCCGCCGCGCCCGAACCCCGTGGAGGCTTCGGGGAAGCCCACACCATCTGGGACGACGACCTCGACCAGATGCACCAGTGGCTGCGCGAGAGGATTAGGAAGAACCAGGAACGAGGCTGGGACTTAGGGCTGGAGCAGAGCCGTCTGTGGCTGCTCTCGGGCCAGGTCGAGGAGAAGGCCCGCATGTACACCGTGGCGAAAGAGTCGTACGAACTCGCAGCGATGGGTGTCGACATGTTTATCGAGCGCAGCGTGCGCGCTGGCCTCGGCGCGGGTCGGGAGGCTGCCGCAGTCAAGCGCGAGGCCGAAGCCGCTGCGGAGCGGGTGGCCTCCCCGTGCAGGTCGCTCGCCTCGCCGGAGCCGAGCCCCGCCGATGGCGCATGAGGTACCAGCCGCGCGCTAGCGCACGGGCTCCCAGGTCTCCGAGTGTGAGCGTCCCAGGAACGTGACCGACGCCGAGTTGCAGAACCACTGCCACATCGTACGGAGGTAGCCCGTCTGCCGGTAGCGGCGCGGGTCCTCGTAGAGCGTCCACCGCCACAGGAACGTGATGTGCGGTGCCGCCCCGCGCCGCCGCGCCCGGGCGATGCGGCGGAAGAGGTCGAAGTCCTCGCCCGCTACGTAGGCCTCGTTGTAGCCCTCGTGCGCCTCGAACACGTCGCGGCGGACCGCGTGGCACTCGCCGCGTCCCATCCCGCCACCGAGGAGGTTGAGCCCGTAGAAGAGCACGTTGCACGTCCCGAGCACGAGCCGGTCGGGCCACGTCGCCTCGGACGGGTGGACGGCGACGCGGCAGGTCGCGGCTCCGTCTTGGGCCGCCGCGATGAGGTCAGCGAAGAAGGCGTCGGTGTCCTCGGGAAACTGGACGTCAGCGTTGAAGAAGAGGAGCGTCTGGCCTTCGGCGGCAGCGGCCCCAGCGTTGCGGCCGGCAGCGATGGTTTGGCGCTCGGTTCCGGTGTGGACGGCGACGCGGTCTGCCAGGCGCTCGGCCACCTCGACCGTACCGTCGGTCGACCCGCCGTCGGTGACGACGACCTCCAGCCCGAACCGGCGGCGGCGGGCAGGCGTGAACGTCTCCAGAAGTGGGCCGAGCCGGGCCACCTCGTTGAGGGTCGGGATGACGACGCTGACCCTCGGCGCGGCGACGGCCGTCCGGGTGGCGGCGGCTGGAACTTCGGCGGAGGCGGGAGCTTCGTGCATAGGTGCAAAGCTACACCTCACATCCCCGCTTCCGCTCTTCCTTTCTTCCGCTCCTCCCCCGATGACCAACAAGCACATCGCCCGCCGCCTCAAGCAGACCGCCGACTTGATCGAACTGACCGGCGGCAACGCATTCCGGGCGCGGGCCTACGCCGGGGCCGCCCGGGCCGTGGACCGGATGGACGAAGCCGTGCTCCAACTTGTCGAGCAGGGCGACCTGAACGGCGTACAGGGCATCGGGAAAGGCATCGCGGCGGAGATCGACGTGCTCGTCGAGACGGGGTCGCTCCCGTCGCTCGACCGGATCGTGGAGAGCCTGCCGCCGGGGCTGCTCGACGTGCTCCGGGTCAAGGGTCTCGGCCCGAAGAAGGTGCGGACGCTCTGGACCGACCTCGGCGTGACCTCGCTCGACGCCCTCGAGGCCGCGGCGGCCTCGGGGCAGATCGCTAGCCTCAGCGGCTTCGGGACCAAGACGCAAACCTCGATCCTGGGCAGCATCGAGCGGCTGAAGCAGTACCGCGCCCGCCGCCGCTACCGCGACGCTGTCGGCACCGTCGCCCCGCTCCTCGACGCGCTCCGCAGCGCGGGGGGGGTCGAGCGGGCCGAGGTCGCGGGCGAGGTTCGCCGGAAGATGGACACCGTCGGCGAAGCCGCGCTCGTGGTCTCCGGCGACGACGAGGCCATCCGCGCTGTCCTCGCCGAGCACGCGGTGCCAGGCGATGCGTCGGGGCCGTTCTTCGCCGGCACGGTAGGCGATGGGCTGCGGCTCCGCGTCGTCCTCGCCGACGCCGAGACGTTCGCGGCGATCTGGTGGCGCGAGACGGGGTCGGCGGCGCACGTCGCTGCCTTCACTGAGGCACACGGCGAGCCTGCAGAGGAGACCGAAGAGGCGATCTACGCATCGGCCGGCCTCGCTTTCATCACACCCGAGCTCCGCGAAGGCGAAGGCGGACTCGAGGCCGCCGCCGAAGGCAGCCTCCCGGACCTCGTCACCGTCGCCGACCTCCGCGGCTCGCTTCACAACCACTCGACCTACAGCGACGGCGCGCACACGCTCCGGCAGATGGCCGAGGCCGCGCGAGCGATGGGCCTGGAGTACTTCGGCATCTGCGACCACAGCCGCTCGCTGCAAATCGCCAGCGGGCTCTCGGTCGAGCGGCTGCGCGAGCAGGGCGCCGAGGTCCGCGCACTCAACGCCGAGTTTGCGGGCGACAGCGGCTCGGCCTTCCGCCTCTTCCACGGCTCCGAGTGCGACGTCCTCCGCGACGGCACCCTCGACTACCCCGACGACGTGCTGGCCGACCTCGACTTCGTCGTGGCGAGCGTCCACATTCACTTCAACATGACCGAGGCCGAGGCGACCGAGCGCATCATCCGTGCTGTCTCGAACCCGCACGTCGACGTCCTCGGCCACCCGACCGGGCGGCTCCTGCTCGCCCGCGAAGGCTACCCCCTCGACCACGCCCGCGTGATCGAGGCCTGCGCCGCGCACGGCGTCGCCATCGAACTCAACGCCAACCCCTACCGCCTCGACCTCGACTGGCGCTGGGTCCGCACCGCCACCTCGCAGGGCGTCCTGATCTCGATCAACCCCGACGCCCACGCCATCGACGGGCTCGACGACGTGCGGTGGGGGGTCGCCGCGGCGCGCAAGGGCTGGCTGACCGCCGACCAGTGCCTCAACGCGAAGTCGGCGGACGACTTCGCGGCCTGGCTCGCGGCGAGGGGGTGAGGCGCTCTCTACGGCGCGGAGAGTCGGTCCGGCGCGGAGGGCCTGGAGGGAAGAACCGTTGGCGCCGGGCACGAGGGGGAAGCATCAGTCCTCGGGCGAGGCGCGCCTCGCCCCTACAGGTCGGCCCGGAGCGCGAGGGCCTTCGTAACTTGGCCGTCTTTTCTTGACCCTCCCCACCCTCCATGCCCCTGCTCGGTCGCCTTCTCACCACCCTCCTCGTCGTCCTGCTGGCGGTGACCGGGCTGGCGCTGACGGCGTGGTACCTCGCCTACGAGACCGGCCCAAGCCTGGACGGCGAGGTGCGCGTGCCCGGCCTCGGTGCATCCGTCACGGTCACCCACGACGCTGACGGGCTCGCCACCGTCGAGGCGCAGAGCGAGGCGGACCTGATGGCGGGGCTGGGGTACGCGCACGCGCTCCACAACGCATGGCCGATGGCGCTCCGGCGCCAGGCTGCGACGGGCTCGCTCAGCCAGTGGTTCGACGACGAGGCGACGCTCGCCTTCGACCGACACGCGCTGCAGCTCGGGTTTGGCGCGCTTGCCCGGACGCTCTACGACGCGCTTCCCGAGGCCGACCGGACCGTGCTCGGCGCCTACGCACGCGGCGTCAACCGGGCCTTCGAGCGGGACCGCCTCAGCGAAGGCGACGAGTTCGTGCTCCTCGACGTCGACGCCCGCCGGTGGGAGCCGTGGGACGCGCTCGCGGTCGAGCGCCTCGTCGCCTACCTCGCCGCGTCCGCCTCGACCCTCGCCGACTCGCTCGCGCAGGACGCGTACCGGGCGAGCCCATCGCTGGGGCGGTTCGTCGCGGCGGACTCGGCGTTTCGGGCTACGCTCCGGGTCGGCGGGCTGGAGCACAGCCTCGCCTTCGCCGTCCAGAACTCGGCCGGGACGCAGTTCGTGCAGCGGCACGTCTACGGCCGCTCGGCGCTGCCCCTGCTCCAGGAGGTCGCGCTGCGGCAAGGCGGGCGGCAGACTGTGGTGGCCTCGGTTCCCGGCACGCTCGTCTTCCCGGCGGGCTACGGCGACCGCACGGCGTGGAGCCTCTTCCTGAACGGAACCACCGACCTCGTCTCGGCCCCCACCGACTCGGCCGCGCTCGTCCCGAGCTACGACCGGATCACGGCCCGTAGCGGCGACGAAACGCTCGTGACGGTCTACCGCTCGCCGGACGCGCTCCACCTCTTCGCCCCGAACGAGACTGCGCCGGCCCCCGTCGTGCAGGACTCCGCCTCCGCGCCGCCCGTGCTTTCGACGTGGCAGCTCCGGTGGCGCGGCTTCGGGACGGCGACGGACCTCGGCGCGTGGCGCGCGCTGCTGCGAGGCGAGGCCGCGACGTTCGCCCTCTTCCCCGGAACGGGCCTGATCGCCGAGGACGGGCAGGCGCGGGTGCTGGGCAGCCCGGCCGTCGCCCGGTCGCTGCCGGGAGGCGTGGTCGCCGGGTCGAGCGACGAGGCCCGCTACGTCGCCGACCGCCTCGCGCTCCTCGCCGCCGGCAGCACCGACACCGGGCCGGACGGTCTTCTCGCCGACGCCTACAGTGCGTGGGCGGCGGCTCTCGCCCCGCCGCTCATCGCAGCCCTCGACGGGCCGGGCGAGATCGACGCCGATCTCCGCGACGCGGCGGCCTACCTCCGGGGCTGGGACTTCCGCTACGATCCTGCCTCGATCGGAGCCTCGGTGTTCGAGACCTGGATGGCGACGCACCGCGCGCGCACCGGTACCCTCCCCGATCCGGCCGCAGTGTCGGCACCCCCGCCGCCGCCCGACTCGACGGGCAGGGTGATGCCAAACCCGGCGGCCGTGGCGCTCACGCAGTCGCTCCGGCAGGCGGTGGCGGCGATAGACTCGGCCTACGGCTCGGACGGGGCGCGCTGGCGCTGGCAGAACGTGCAGCAGGCCGTCCGCCTCTACCCGCTCTTTACGACCGACACGACGGACGCAGGCCGCCGCCGCTTCGCGCCGATCCTCCTTCCCGACGGCGGCCACCCGACGGCCCTCGCATGGGGGCCCTCGCCGGCCCTCGCATGGGGGCCCTCGCCGGCCCTCGCCGGCACCGAGCCGAGCGCCGTCTGGTCGGCGCAGGCGACCGTGCCGGGCGCGGCGGACCTCCGCATCCGCCACCGCAACCCGAACGCCGACGACGCCCGCACCCGCTCGCTCGCGTCGGCGCGTCCGCTCCAGCCGCGCCCCGTCGGGCAAGCCCCCGAGACGGTGCATACGCTGCGACTGCTACCCGCGGAGGAATAGGGATGATATTTCTGCTCAGCTCACCGCGCGCGTCAGCCTCTCGACGACGGACGGCGGACGGTAGACCGCCGGGCGTTGTCTCTGCCTGTCGTCCGCGGTCTGCCGTCTGTGGTCGTCCGTGCAAGAACGCCATGGCAGAGACGCAGCGCGGCAGTTACATCAACGTCACACCTCGAGGATAGCAACCCGTGTCTCCTCTCTACATCGGCATCGACGCGGGCGGGACGAAGACCGAGTGGCTGGCCCGCGCAGGTCGGGCCGAGGCCGGGGGGCGTGGGGCCGGGGTGAACCTTCAGCGCGACGGAGCCGCGCAGAGCAGCGACGCGCTGGCCGGTCTGCTCCGCACGGCCCTCGCCGCGCTCGACCACGAGGCCGTCGGCGGGGTCTGCCTCGGCGTGGCCGGAGCCGGGCGCGCGCACGAGCAGGCCGACCTCGCCGCTCGGCTTCGCGCTCGGCTTCCCGAGATCGCGGACGTGCCGCTCGTGGTTGAGCACGACGGGGTGATCGCGCTCGAAGCCGCGTTCGGGGGGGAGAGTGGCCTCGTGGCGCTCGTCGGGACCGGGTCGCTCGTGCTGGGGCGCACCGAAGACGGAGCGCTGCTCCGGGCCGGGGGCTGGGGCGCGCGCATCGGCGACGAGGGCAGCGGCACCGCCCTCGGCACCGCCGTGCTCGCCGCCGTCGCCGCCGACTTCGACGGGGGCGAGCCGACCGCGCTCCGCCACCTCCTCGCCGACGAGCACGGCCTCGCCTCGGCGGAGGACCTCATCCGGTTCGTCTACGGCGGCGACCTCGCGGTCCAGACGCTCGCCCCGCTCGCGGTCGCGGCCGGGGAGAACCACGACTGGGTGGGGACCCGGATCATCAAGACGCAGGCCAACGCGCTCGCGCAGCGCGCCGCGTGGCTCGTGACCCAGGCCGAGGGCGAGCTTGCGCCGCGCCTCGTCCTCACCGGCGGGATGACGCAGGAGGCGTACTACCGCGAGTGCCTCGCCGAGGCGTTCCTGCGCCACCTCCCCCGCTGGCGCATCGTCCGCCCCGAGCGCCGCCCCGTCGAGGGTGCCCTGGCGCTGGCGCAGCGTGCGAAGTAGCTCGAACCGGTTCTTATGCAGCTCCGCGCTCGCTAAGCGCCTGAGCGGCACGTTTCGCAAGCGAGCGCGCCGTATAATGGGCCGATTCCGACCCTTACCGAGCCGCCCGCGCTCGTGAAGTAGTAGTTATGCCGCGCCCTCGGGTTCGTGTGGGTCTGGGTCAAGCAGCGGTGGTAGATTTACCTCCCAAACTGATCGGGGCAGCGCCTCATGACTGACGAACCTGCCAAAAACGTGTGGACTGAGCTTGGTAGCTTCCTTTGGAAGAACAGGGATTGGCTGGTTGGGCAGGTCGGCAAGATCAGAGAGTGGTTGTCTCGCCCTCAGAAGGATGCAGAAGGAGTTGAGCGAGGCGTGCTAATTATTGGCCCTGGTGGCGTCGGAAAATCCACTACTGCTAGGCTGCTAAGCGGCGACCATGACACCCTTCTCGATACTCAAACTGAGTACCTGGAAAGTCTCGGGGTTGAAAGAGTGCCTCTTGCCGACGATGAGAACGTAGAGCTTGTCATCCCTCCAGGCCAGCGACACAGGCGTGACTCCACTTGGTCGGACCTCGAAGCCGGAATCGCAGGTGGCGAGTATAGGGGTATCGTTGTGCTGACTGCTTATGGCTACCATAGCCTAGGAAACAGCTACAAAGAAAACAGACTCTACACAGGAGACGAATCTGAATTCATGTCCCAGTATCTAGAAAGCAGTAGGGCCGACGAGGTCAGCGTTTATAAGCGACTGGCTCCTTTCATCAAGTCATGTGACAAGAAAATCTGGCTGCTGAGCTTGGTCACCAAGCAAGATCTTTGGTCGGACAGGTCGAGGGAGGTCGTTCATTTCTACGAGGAAGGTCCGATTGGAGAAATAGTGGTCGACATATCGAGCGCGCTTGGTGGCAAAATGTTTAGACACGAAATGACTCCAGTGTCACTGGTAATCTATAATTTTACGACCGGAAAGGGTGAAGTGCTCGCCCCGACAGTGGCTGGATACGATCAGGCCGCCCAAGCGCACTCGCTGCAGCGCTTTTGGGAGACGCTAATTGCACTTAAAGACTGGGAAGCATGAACGAGCCGGAAAACGTATTTGCCAGAAAAGAGCTTGACCGTTTGTCATCTCTACTGAAGGAGTATAACGACAAGCTAAGGTCTAGCCTAGACGAGTCTGCTGCTTCTGATTCTGCCGACTTGCTCCAGAACGGAATGGAATTCAGGAGCATGTATGAGCTGTACGATATGCTACAGCGCTATGCATCTGATGTGCTCGACAGGTATGAGGTTGGCCCTTCTAGTTCTGCTTGGCTAGAAGCTCGCGTGCGTCTCATTGAACTTAGGGGCCTTCTGAATCGCATTGAGCGAAAGTCATCGGTGTTCAGCCCAGTCCAAGCTATTCCTCTCTTAAAGGAGTACACTCAGTGGATGGCCTCTGGAATAGATCGTCTCTCAAGATTCCTAGATGGAGACCCGAGACGGCCTGCCCTGTCCGACTCCTCAGCCGAAGCAGTAGCAACCAGATTCAGGAACCTGAGAGGCCCCCTGATAAATTTAGCAAGATCGGTTTCTCAGAGCATTGAGCATTCTGACATAAAAGAATCTACCCGAATTGAACTGGCGCTTAGACTTGCCGATTTTGAGTCCATGATTGAGGTATTATCTAATCAATCCTCACGCTTCCACTAGCGCGGCACAACCCCTCAAAGAAGTTGATGTAGGGCTGACACAAGTAGGAGAAGGGGCTGCAGGCATACGGCCTGGCCCCAGTCAATAGACTTCGCGCACGCCTTCAACTCCGCCCCCGCTCTCGTGGCCGCTCACTCTGCGTCGATGCAGGGTACCCGGCAGGCCACCTTCCCGGTGCCTACGGGCGACCAAACCCCTCAACGGGCTCGCTCACTCCAACGAGTGAGGCGGGCTGCAGCTGGAGGCCGTAGCCCGCATCCCAGACGCGTTTCGTCGATGCACACCGCCGCTTCCCATTCCCGAGATGGGCGACGCCAAGCGTGAGCTGTGGCGTCAGTTATGCGTGGGGCTTGCGGCGGCGGGCCACGCAGGGGTAGCAGCAATATAGGGCAGCACGTACCTTCTTGGAAGCGTCCCGCCGCTGCAAGCCGACGAAGGGCGCCAGCGTTCTTGGCTCGTCCGAGCGTCGGCGCTACTTTCGCTTCGTTCTGTCATTGTGCCCTCAGCCCTTCGCGGTTGAGCGGCCTTCTGTTCTACCGCGCTCTCGCCATGCCTGAGACTGGCTTCGTCCGGCAGGTCACTCGCACTCCGCTACCAGAGGTGTGGACCGAGGCGGGTGAGGTCGTAGCGACGGAGCGAGAGGCAGATCTGAGCGAAGCGACGTTGCGCGAGTTGCTCCGCCTCGGCTCCGTTCAGTTTGTCGTCGCCAACGTGGGCGCTCCGCTCCGGTGGGTTCCGGGATCGGAGACATTCGAGTTCTGGAAGTCGGAGGTCCGCCCGCACCTCGCCGACCCCTCGGAGGACGGCCACCACCTCGGTGACTTCCCGGACAGCTACTTCTACTACCCAACGCGCTGGCGGTGGTCCGGCGCGGCCTCGCTTGTCGTACTAGAAATGCACCACTAGCACCGCGCGGCTGAAGCGCCACTCCGTTAGCCCGCACTCTCTCCTCGCTCATGCAAAACCCTCTGGTGCGGCGCCTCGGCTTGGTCGCGCTGTCGCTCCTCGCCCTCCGCGTCGCACAGGCGCAGGGCCTCGAACGCCCGCCGTCGCTCGACTCCTTCCGACCAACCCTCGACTCGGTCTGGCGCGCCCATCCGACGCCGGGGCTTGCCGTGGCCGTCGTCCGCAGGGGCGAGCCCGTCTGGGCCGACGGGTTCGGCGTCGCCGACACGGACGAAGAGGTCCCCGTCACGCCCGACACCCCGTTCTGGGTCGCGTCGGTGACGAAAACGTTCATCGGCCTCACGTTCCTCGGCCTCGAAGCCGACGGCGTCGTGGACCTCGACGCCCGGATGGCGGAGGTGCCCGGTTTCGACGGGTTCTGCGAGTGGCTCTCGCGGTCCCCGCTCGTGTTCAAGCGCGGCCTTGACTGCGCCGCCCCGATCACCGTCGGGACTGTCCTCACCCACACGTCGAACGGGGACCTCGGCCACGCCTTCTTCTACAACCCCCTCATGTTCTCTCGTCTCTCGCGGTACCTCGAATGGACCGTGAACGACTCGACGGAGATCGAGGGCGGCATGAACGAACTCGCGCGCCAAGTCCAAGCGCGCGTGCTCGGCCCGGCGGGCATGACGCGGACGGTGGCGAGCCAGTGGGACCGCTCGAAGATGGACGTGGTGTACGACATGGCGCGGGGGTACGGGATCGTGGACGGCGAGTACGTCCAGCGCCGCCAACCGGGGCGGGCGCTGGCGGGCGGCGCGGGCGTCGTCTCGACCGCGCTCGACCTCGCGAGGTATGCCGAGGCACTCGACGCCGGGTCGCTCGCGTCGCCCGCCGTGATGGAGAAGCTGACCACGCCGCCGCTCGACCGGGAGGGACGGCCGCTCCCGTACGCGTACGGCTGGTACGTTCAGGACTACCGGGGCGAGCGGCTCGTGTGGCACGCCGGGTGGGACGACGAGGCCGGCGCGTCGTCGCTGCTGCTGCGTGTGCCGTCGCGCGGGCTCGCCCTCGTCGTGCTCGCGAACGGGGAGGGGGTCCACTGGGACAACCCGCTCGACGGGGCGGCTGCCGAGCGGTCCCCGTACGCCCGGGCGTTCCTCGACCACTTCGTGTTCGGCCACGAGCAGTAGTTACCTTGCCTGTAGGAGCCGGGTAGTTTCTTTGCAGTTCTGACCGGCGACATCCTTTACACTTCTCGACCCCGCCTCCCCATGGGCCGCAGCCTCCCCGTACTCCTGCTCGCTCTAGGTACACTCGGCTGCGACCCGACCGTGCCCCCGCCGGAGCCCTTCCCCGTGATCGACGGGGTGTTTACGGAGGACTTCGAGTCGGCCGAGCGGATCGAAGACCTTTTTGCCTCCGACGGCTCCCGGTGGACGAACCTTCAGCGCACCTCCGGCTCGAACCGCGTGGAACTCACGGCGGCGCGCAGCCGCTCGGGACGTCAGTCGGTGCGCCTAGTGGCCGAACCGTACGACGGGGAGACAGCGTCGAAGGCGGACCTCGTTCTCGAGCGCCTGCGCCTCCGAGACGGCGACCGGGTGTGGGTCGAGTTCTGGGTGTGGATGGCCGAGAGCGGGGCCACGCGGGACGTCTTCCTGTGGGACCTCGAGGCACCGGAGACGTGCACGGACGAGTCGTCGTGCCCCGCCGAGGGGACAGCGGCGGTCTGCCCCGCCCCCGGGCGTCGGCTGTACCTCAGCGGACCGCTGGGGAGGTCGTTCGCGTCGGACCTGGGGAAGTGGTGCCGCGATGCGACCTTCCGCGCGCCAGCGGCGACGCTCGAAACCGAGCGGTGGCTCCGGGTCCGGATCGACCTGACGCTCGACAGCGGTCCAGGCGGACGGTTGAGGGTGTACCAGGACGACGACCTCGTCTTGGACGGCACAGGCGTCACGCTACCCAGGGCCGACGCGGTGTACACCCGGATGCAGGTCGGGATCACGGCCAACGGAAATAATGAGGCCTCAAACGAGGTCTTCCTCGACGACGTATCGGTGTGGACGGAGCCCCCAGGGTGGTAGTCGGCTGAGCGGCCCGACAAGGCGAGCCCTTGCAAGACGGCGGTACAGCCCGCGCTTCGAGGCCGACGCCGGGGAGAACCACGACTGGGTGGGGACCCGGATCATCAAGACGCAGGCCAACGCGCTCGCCCAGCGCGCCGCGTGGCTCGTAGCCCAGGCCAACGATGCACTTACCCCGCGCCTCGTCCTCACCGGCGGGATGACGCAGGAGGCCTACTACCGCGAATGCCTCGCCGAGGCGTTCCTGCGCCACCTCCCCCGCTGGCGCATCGTCCGCCCCGAGCGCCGCCCCGTAGAAGGCGCCCTGGCGCTGGCACAGCGTTCCGCCTGAGCGACCGTGCGCGCCCAGGCGCTCGTGTCGTAAACTCGATGCTCTGTGTCACCCTCTGCATCACAGAGGGGTAGGGTAGAAAGTCCGCTCAATCACGGGTTCTACGGCCTCCACTCTCCACACCTCTCCTGACCTATGGGATTCCTTGACGGCCTCCTCGGCAACGCTACCGAAATCGACTCAACCGAGCTGTCGGAGGAGTTCGACCCAATCCTGATCGAAGGCGAGGAGGTCAAGCGGGCATACAAACTCATCCGCGACCTCATCGTGTTCACCGGCAAACGGCTAATCTTCGTAGACAAGCAGGGGATGACCGGAAAGAAGGCGGAGTATCAGTCGGTGCCCTACAAGAGCATTGTTCGGTTCTCGAAGGAGAGCCAGGGGCACTTCGACCTCGACGCCGAACTGAAGATTTGGGTCAGCAGCCGAGCCGAGCCAATCGTTAAAACGTTCCGTGCCGGAGCGTCCACGACATCTACAAGCTCCTGAGTTACTACACTCTCACGTAGTGCTCGGGCTGTAGAATCCGCCGCTGTAGGCCGACCCCAAGCGTCGGCTTTCTTGGCTCTTACGGCCGTCGGCGTACCCTTCGCTTTGTTCCTCCCTAACGCTGCGCGTAGAGACTCTGCATCGCCCGCTTGGGCCAGCGGTCGACGGTGACGCTAGGGCAAGTTGCTCAGAGATCTGACGGCTTCAAACCCGTTCGCTTCGCCACACGGGAGAGCATCTTCGGCCCGACCTCGTCTCCATCGTGGAACGCGAAGACGATGTCGGGCCACCCTTCGCGCTCCAGAATCCTATGCGACCCTCGGCCTTCGCGCTTGATACGCCAGCCGATCTTGAGGAGGGCACGCAAGAGCTTTCGAGCTTTGACAGAGCCAAAGCGGCTCATGCCGCTTCCGCGAACAGCGGCGTAATGTCAGGAACGTCCTCGCCGTGATCGAGGCGGTCGGCAATGACCCGAAGCGCGAGAGCCTGTGCGTGAGCGACCGCCTCCTCGCGGGACGAGCCGTAGGCCATGACACCGGGCAACTCCATCACCTCGGCAAGCCACCGTCCATCGTCCTCTCGTTCTATCTCCATCGTCATCTCAAGCACCGGCTTAGTTCGTCGCGTTTGCGCTATCACGTCTGGGCATTCCGCACGTTCCGCTGTTGGACACCGCGCCCTGATTATTGACGTGCGTAAAGCCCCTGCATCGCCCGCTTCGGCCGGCGGTCAACGGTGAAGAGGCCCCAGTGCTTCTCGGGCTCCATCGGGTCGGGGGAGCCTTTCCAGGGCTCGTCGAAGGCTTCGAAGACGAAGGTCAGAATCCGGTGCTCGCGGCTCCAGTCGGTGAGTTGGCGGCAGTAGGTCGCCTGGAGCTCCTGCGAGGCATTCCACGGGTCGATGCCGCGCCCGTTGGAGCCGGTCGTCCAGCCCGCTTCGGTGATAATGACGGGTGTGTCCGGGTAGTGGTCGGCGACGCTGCGGTAGTTCTGCTTCGTGTAGTCGAGCGCCCGCTCAATCGTCTGGTACTCCCAGACCGGGTAGGTGTGGAGCGAGAGGAAGTCGAGCTCGGCGGCGAGCGGTTCGAGCGTGCCGGTCCACGGGACGTAGTTCTCGCAAAACGTCACCGGCTGCGCGGCCCCGGCCTTGACCCGGCGCGCGTACGCGACGAGCCGATCGACCGGCACGAGGTGGTCCGTCCACTCGACCGATGCCTCGTTGCCGATCGACACCGAGAAGACAATCTCGGGGTAGCGGTTGGCGAGCGCGATCAGCCGGTCGATCTCCTCGCTGTTGGCCTGCCGGTTGGCGGCGAGTTGGGCCTCGGGGTAGGTCGCGCCCCACGGGCACTTCGGGTTGCTGACCTCGGCGCGCATGTCGGCCCCGAGCATCACCTTGAAGTCGAACCCCTCGGCGCGGACGGCGTCGAGGACGAGTTCGGCGTGGCGGCTGCAGTCGTAGAGGCGGAGGTACTGCCAGTTGGGGTCGAGCAGGCGCAGGTCCTCGCAGACCTCGTCGTAGGACGGGTAGGCCTGGGTCACCGGCGATTGGTTCTCGCGGTAGCCCGAGTAGCAGATCGCGCTACCGAACTCGATTCCCAGGACGTGCTTCAGCGCGTCGTCGTTCGTCACCGTGGTCTCAGTCGTATTTCAGGTTGCCGCTGCTGTCCCACAGGCCCCAGTAGGCCCCGACGTCGCCCTCGGCCCTGACCTTCCAGGCCTCGTCGAAGGCGGCGAAGTAGAAAATCTCGATGCCGTCTTCCTCGGCCCAGCGGTAGGTGTTGATGACGTACTCCAGCGCGTTGTCGTAGGACGGGACCGACGCTCCAAACGCCGTACCGGAGCTAGGCCAGCCGGTTTCACTGATGATGACGCGTTTGCCGCTTGCGACCTTGACGGCGCGGCGGTACATCTCTTTCATGTAGAGGAGCGCGTACTCCGCCGGGCAGCTCTCCCAGAACGGGTAGCAGTTGACGAGGAGCACGTCCACCGCCTCGGCAATCGCCGGGTGCTGCTCGAAGAGAAAGTAGGCATCGACGAAGCTGACGGGTACCTCGTCCGGGACGGCAGCCTTGACGCGCCCGATGTAGTCGAGGAGCTGCTGCTCGCTCAGGTCGCGGCGCAGCATGTTCTCGTTGCCGACCACCAGGATGTCGGCGTGCCCGGCCTGCGCGATGGCGATGCCGTTCTCGACCTGCTCCTCGTTGTCGTCCAGGTCCGGCCCCACGTCGATCCCGACCATCGCCTTGAGGCCCCGCTCGTGCGCGATGCGCGGCACGGCCTGGTTGCCCTCGATGCACGAGAAGGTGCGGACCCAGCGGACGTACGGCTCGATGATGGCGAGGCGGTCGAGGATCTGCGCCTCGCCGATCTCGACGCCCGGCCGCTGCCCGTCGAGGTAGGGGCTGAACGCGATGCCGTGAATCTTGCGGTCCAGCATATCCCGGAAGAGTTTGAGCTTGTCGGCACGGGACATGCCCGAGAAGTCCTTGCCGCGAAGCTCGACCCAGGGCGGGGTCCGGTACTCGCTCGTGCGCCCCGCGACGAGCGCACTGGAACTGGGCACGGTGGGTAGCGATGGATGATCGTGGGGTTCCACAGCGAACTTCCTGCTGAGGGTGGGGCCTGCTGGGCAGGCATGGATGCGAACGGCGCGCAAGCTACCCCAGGTAAGTCGATTTTTCCACGCAGGCTCCGCGAAATGTGCGATGGCCTGGAAGCCCGAAGGAAGAGAAAAGCGCTTCCGGTGCTCGGTCTACACCGTGCCCTGTCTACGAGTCGTGCTTGTTGACCCTAGACGACAGACCGTCGCCAGTGTTAGACGTGGGCAGCCCCCCGTCTGCGAGCGAGTCGTGCCGTGCTCTACCTCCCGCGACGTGAATCCGTGGACCTAATCGCGCCGGGCAGCCCTCTTCCGACTATGCCCCCCGAAACGTGGTGGGGCGACGTTCAGCAGTCCAATACATGACGCGTCAGCATGCCTGGCATCTGGAGGCATCTCCACGGTCTGCTCGTATTTATATTTGGAGGACCTGCGAGGCAAGGGGACAAAACAGGCACCGTACTCTCTGACGGCCTGCGCGTTGGCACAGTTAGTGAACAGACTGGCCTTCCCGGCTCCGCGGACGGCCCGCGACGTTTAGGCTCCACAATAATCTACTGATGTTCTACCGATTCGTCAGCGCGTGGCGGCTCCTCGCCTGCTTGGTCTTCTGCGCGGCGGCCCCCCTGGCCCGCCCGACCGCAGACGACTCGCTCAACGTCATTCTCATCTTCGTCGACGACCTGGGCTACGACGACCTCGGCTCTTACGGCAGCACGGACGCGCTCACCCCGCACCTCGACTCGCTCGCGGCGCAGGGTCTTCGGTTCACAGACTTCTACGCAGGCAGCCCGGTCTGCACGCCGTCGCGCTACGCCCTGCTTACCGGCCGCTATCCGTTCCGCGCCGACAACCCTGCGCTACTCAACCACCTCGTGTGGCACGATACCGAGAACGGCATTGACGACCGAGACAGCACCCTGGCCGAAGCCTTCCAGGCCAACGGCTACCAGACCGCCCTGATCGGCAAGTGGCATCTCGGCCACGGCTCGGTCCTCGTGAGCGATACCACCGACAGCCAGTTCCACCCGCTGCACCACGGCTTCGACTCGTTCTACGGCTCGTTCATGGGCATCGACTACAATACTCACTGGCACGGCGACGAGTATCTCGACTGGTGGGAGAATCGGCGGCCAGCACCGGAGGACTCCCTCGGCTATGCAACCCAGCTCTTCGGTGACCGCGCCGTGGCGTACATCGACGAGCGTCCCGAAGCGGGCGCGGCCTCACCTCCCTTCTTCCTCTACCTCCCCTTCACCGCTCCCCATTTTGGACGGCCCCCCGTCATGACGAGGACCGGTGTGCTCCAGCTTCCTATCGGCCAGGAGGAAGAGTATCTCTCCCGCTTCGACGGCGTGGAGATAAGCGGTAGCCGCATGCGAACCATTTTGAGGAAGCGGTACCTCGCCATGGTTGCCGTCCTCGACGACGAGGTGGGACGCATCATGGACGCCCTCGACCGAAACGGATTGGCCGACCGTACCGTCATCTGGTTCATCTCCGACAACGGCGGGTTCGTCGAACTCGGCGCTTCTAACGCGCCGCTTCGCGGTGGCAAGAAAGAGCCGTACGAGGGCGGGATCCGGGTGCCCTCGTTCGTATCGTGGCCGGGGCACATCGCTCCCGGCGTCAGCGCACAGCTTGCCGGCAATATCGACGTGGCACCTACGCTGCTCAGCCTCGCAGGCATCCCGTTCGACCACCCCGTCGACGGGATCGATCTCGGCGATCACCTCGCGGGGGGACCTGTGTTTTCGCGCGGCGGCATCGCCACGGTCAACGCCGTCCACGGCGACGCCTACCGGCTTAGGCAGTGGAAGCTCGTGCGCCCGTACGACGCGGCGGGCGCGCCCCTCCCGCCGGAGCTCTACGACCTCTCTACCGATGCCAACGAGGTGACGGACCTGGCCTCCGTCTATCCCGACACGCTAGCCATGCTCGTCGACCTCCTTCCTTATGGCAAGTCGGTTGGCGCACGGCCTACAGCCATGGACTCCCCTGCCAAGACCGCCGTGCAGCGTGCGGTGCGAGCACCCGAGACCGAACTCCGCGTTGCGCCCAACCCTTCCCGGCCAGGCGCAGGCGATGCGTTCGTCGAACTCACCCTCGGCATGGAGGAGCGCGTACGGCTGGAGGTGTTCGACCTGCTGGGCCGGCGCATTGCCCTGCTATGGGAGGGGCCTCTGGAAGCCAGCACCTACCGGTTCGCGCTTCCCGCGACGGCTTCAGGCACGTTCGTGGTCCGTGCCGCAAGTCCGTCCGGCACGCACACCGTCAAGGCCACCCGCGCCCGGTAGTCCGCTGCGCACGGCTGCTGCGGTGTGCTCCCCGCCTCACAGCGGAGCCAACTAGCTGATCTCGTCGGGTGGAAAATCGGCCGGGTCGAACGACGGCTCGGGGTACTGGGGATCCATGTCCTCCAGCGTCTCCAGCACGAGTTGGCTCACCACGAGGTCGCGGAACCACCGCTCCTCAGCGGGGATGACGTACCACGGCGCAGCCTCGGTCGAGCAGCGCGCAAGGGCGACTTCGAAGGCGTCTTGGTAGTCGTCCCAGAGCTTGCGCTCTTCGAGGTCCTCGGGGTTGAACTTCCAGTGCTTGTCGGGCTTGCGGAGGCGGCGGCGCATCCGTTCGAGCTGGTACTCCGGCGAGACGTGGAGCATCAGTTTGAGGATGCATGTGCCCCGGTCGGCGAGAAGCGCCTCGAAGTGGTTGATGTGGTCGTAGCGCCGCTCGATGGTCTCGGCGTCGGCCCACTCGTGGACGCGGACGACGAGCACGTCCTCGTAGTGCGAGCGGTTGAAGATGCGGATGTGCCCGGCCTCGGGAGCCTGCCGGTGGACACGCCACAGGAAGTCGTGGGCGAGTTCCTCTTTCGTCGGCGCTTTGAAGCTCGCCACGCGGACGCCCTGCGGGTTGAGCGGCCCGAAGACGCTGCGGATCGTCGAGTCCTTGCCTGCCCCATCCATCGCCTGGAGCACGATCAGGAGCGACTGCTCGCTCTCGGCGTAGAGCCGCTCCTGGAGGTCGTCGATCCGGTCGAGGTTGTCCTCGACTTGGTCGTCGACGCGGTCCTCGTCCTGGTCTTCGGAGAGCCCCTGCGTGTCGGCGGTGTCGCGCTCGTCGAGACGCGGGGTCTCGCCGGGGACGATGCGGTAGCGGTCGAGGTCGATGGTCATGAGGCGAAGGGGAAAAGAGAGAGGAGAAAGAGAAGATAGCAGGGAACACCTCTCTCTTCTTTCTCCTCTCGGTCCTCTTCCTTTTCTCCAGGCCTCACCGCTTGCCGAGCAGGCCGCCGAGCACATCGTCGATCGGGCTGCCGTCGCCGTCGCGGTCGAGGAGGCCGCCGAGCATGCCCATCAGATCGTTCGGCGCGGCGGAGCGGGCGTTCGAGGCTTCGCGGCCCAGGAGGTCCGAGAGGCCGCCCGCGTTCAGGTTCTGCTGGCGCTTCTGGCGCCCGAGGTAGCCCATCACCATCGGTGCGAGGGCCACCATCATTTTCATCACCTGCCCGCTGTCGAGCCCGGTCGCCTTGCCGACGCCCTGCTGCACCTGGGACAGCTGGTTGCCGAAGATGTGGCCGAGGATGCCGGTTCCGTTGGCCGCGCGGGCATTGACGCCAGCCGCGTCGGAGGGGGCCCCCGCCCCAGTGAGGCCGCCGAGGAAGCCGCCGAGGTTGTCGAGGATGCCACCGTCGTGGTCGCGCTCGAGGGCGCTCGCGAGCGACTGCGCCTGCTGCGGGTCGTTCGTGTTGCGGTTCATCGCGCCGAGGATCACCGGGAGCGCGGCCATCGCGGCGCGCTGCGTGGTCTGGTCGTCGGTGCCGACGGCGCTGCTGAGTTGCTGGAGGGTGCCGCCGCTGAGCGCGGGGCCGAGTATGTCGAGGATGCCTGCCATGACGGGAGAGGGGTTGTGAGTGCTCCGCACTCGTAGTTGGAAGGGCGTGGGGGGAATGGAGAGGGCTGCGCTGTCAGCCCTGTCACGCATCGAGGCTAACCGTGACGGCCTGCATACCACGAAGTGCGTTGGCGAGATATACGGCGTCGGCGCGCACGAGGTCCGCCGGGCGCAGCACGCGCTCCCCGGCCTCAGGGTCGGTGGCGAGGCGGTGGGCGCGGTAGACGCCGTCCAGGCCGCCGGACGCGAGGGGCGGCGTCCACAGCCGGCCGCCCTCGCGGACGAAGAGGTTGGTGCGCGTGCCCTCCGTCAGTTCGCCGCGCTCGTTGACGAGCATCGCCTCGTCGAAGCCGCGCGGCTCGGCCCACGCGAGTGCGCGGTCGTAGAACCCCCGGTGCGTTGTCTTGTGGCGAAGAAACGGGTCGGTGGAGTCGGCGGGCTCGGGGTAGACGACGGCGCGGCGGAGCACGAGCGGCACCTCGGCGAGCGGCGTCGCCTCAGCCTCGGTGCACCCGTGCCGGTCGAGCGTGAGGCGAACGCGGTGCGGGGCCTCGGTCTCGAATGCAAGACTGGCGAGCCGGGCGCGCAGCGTGGTCTCGTCGAAGGGGTAGCCGAAGTAGGCGGCGGCGCGGCGAAGCCGGCCGAGGTGAAGGTCCAGGAGCGCGTAGCCTCCCTCCCACCGGACGGTTTCGAGGAGCGCGAAGTCCGCCCGCGGCTCGGTCAGGAAGCGGGCTTTGAGGAGGCACTCGTCGTACTCCGCCTCGGGGTCGGAGTCCCACACGACGCCGCTGCCGATGCCCATCGTCCCCTGCCCGCCGCGCAGCGCGAGGGTGCGGATCGGCACGTTGAAGACTGCCCGGCCGGGCGCGACGAGCCCGATGGCTCCGCAGTAGACCCCGCGCGGCGCGGCCTCGAGTTCGTGGATGAGCTGCATCGCCCGGATCTTCGGCGCGCCCGTCACCGAGCCGCACGGGAAGAGCGCTCGCACGAGGTCAGCGGTCCCGGTGCTGGGGCGCAGCTTCGCCTCGACGGTCGAGGTCATCTGCCAGAGCGTGTCGTAGCGCTCGGCCTCGAACAGCGCAGGCACGGTCACGGACCCCGGCTCGGCGACGACCGCAAGGTCGTTGCGCAGGAGGTCGACGATCATCAGGTTCTCGGCGCGGTTTTTCTCGTCGGCGGTGAGCCAGCCGGCCTGGGCTTCGTCCAGGCGCGCGGTGGCACCGCGACGGACCGTGCCCTTCATCGGCCGCGTTGCGACGCGCTCGCCCTCGCGCCGGAAAAAAAGCTCAGGCGAGCGCGAGAGCACCCAGTCGTCGCCCGCGCGGAGGAGCGCCCCGAAGCCGACGCGCTGCCGCTCGCGCAGCGCCCGGTAGAGCCCGACCGGATCGCCCTCGACCCCGAACCGGAACGGCGCGGTGAAATTGATCTGGTAGACGTCCCCCTCGCGGATGTGATGGCGGATGTGCTCGATGCGGTCCCGGTAGGTCGCCCGGTCGATGGCGAACTGTGTCTCGGTGAGGCGGTGCGCACCGGCCTGGCTCAGCAGCGCCTCCAGGTCCTCTTCGCTCAGCCGCTCGGGTGCTCGGTAGACCCCGAACCACGCCAGCAGCCCGGCGTGCGGTTTGAGCGCCGCAATCGTCTCGAAGGCGTAGCCCGCCTCGTAGGCGAGGTAGCCCACCGCTACCCGTCCTGCTGCCGCCACGCGGTCCAGTTCCCCAAGCAGGCCCGGGATCTCGCTCAGGCGGGACGCCGTGAGGACGCGCTCCGGCCGGGTGAAGAGGAGCGCACCGGACGCCTGGCCGGAGGCGTCGGGCCAGCCGGCGTCGAGCAGGACAGAATCGGGGGGAAACAGCAAGGGCGCAGCGGCAGAAGGGAATGCCGCTACGCCCAACGCGTACGCGTGATCCGTTGCTGTCTAGCCGATGCCGAACAGGGGTTCGCCGTCGTTGTTGTCGAGGTGCTGGAGGGCATCGGCGAGGGCGTTGTGCGCGCCGCCGTGCCGAAGCTGGTTGACGACGTCGTTGCGTCCGGTGCAGTAGCCGAGGAAGACGTGCGGGCGCTGGAGGTTATGGAGCCCCTCACGGACGACCCAGACGTGCCAGGGGCCGTACTCGTTGTCCTCGAACCCGAAGAGGCCGCAGTAGAGCCGGTGCGTGGCCCGGCCGATGTCTTCCTCCTCGCTCAGTTCACCGAGTTCGAGCAGGCGCTGGAGGGCACCGTAGAGGTAGCCCGCGAAGAAGTCGTGCTGGACGTCGGAGAGCACGAGCGGGGTGCGCGGCCCGCCGTAGCCCGCGGCACGGAGCGGGCGGCGCACCGAGTGCAGCACGCGGGCGACAGCCTCGCGGACGATGGCTTCGACGTAGGCAGAAGATTTACGGTCGGGAGAGGTCATGAGTCGTTGGCGGGAAGGAGGAAGGAGTAGCTGGTCAGGGGTCCTCCCGCAAAGTCCGTGCAGAGCGCCGGGGAAGGCAATAAGCCACCGGCTTTGTCGCCCCCCTGTTTCAACGGCCTTCGTCATTGCTTCATTTTTTGCAGAATGACGCATTCTGAGACGGCACGCCGCACGCTCAGCCCACCGCCAGAAAAAGCCGCTCCAGCCTGGTCTCGAAGCCCTCGAGCAGCACCGACCCGATGCGCCCCGCTCGCTCTGCTTTCGCTGCCGTCCGGTACGCCCCCTCGTCCAGCGTCAGCACCTCCACCGTTTGCCGTTCGGGGTCTACGATCCAGTATTCGCGCACGCCTGCGCGTTCGTAGGCCTCGCGCTTCTGCGTAAGGTCGTAGTACCCCGTGCTCGGCGAGAGGACCTCCACCACGAGGTCCGGTGCGCCTTCGATCTCCTGCTCGCCGAGAATGCCGAGCCGCTCGTGCGATACAAACACGAGGTCTGGCTGAAAAGCATCCGCGTCCGAGAGCCGAGTATCGATCCAACTCACCACGACGCCGAGGTCTCGGCTCTCGACGAAGTCCCCCAGCAGCCAGACCAGTTGCCCGACGACCCGCCGGTGCTGCACGAGCGGCGTTGGCCGAAAGACGAGATGCCCGCCGATCAGTTCTACGAGCGTGCCCTCGGGCAGCCGGCGGAAATCCGCCAGCGTCTGCCCCCGCACCATCCGAATCGTTCGGTCCACCGAATCTCACATGTTGCGGCGGTACTGGCCGCCAACCTCGAAGAGGGCGGTCACGCCTCGACAGGCCTGAGACGGAACACTCGTCCATACTGCGACGCCGTCTGGACGTCCCCGCTTCGCAGTGCGACTCGGACTGCGTCGAGCCGCTCGGCCTCGTCGAGAGCGAGGTAAGGCGACCAGGGGCCATCAGTCACGTCAAGCTCTACCTGTACCTCAGCGGCATAGGACCCTTCATGAATCAGCTTCGTCGTCGTCCGCTTCATGGCTTTCGCTGTCTAAAGTCGCCCGTCCACCGAGCGGGGTCGGGACGGTACGCCGTCACCAACACGGCGGGTCCGCTGGCCCCTTTCGGGATGCCCCACACGACATGAATCGGCTGCTGCGCGTCGTCATAGACCAGCACTAACACGGACGGTCCCTTGTAGTAGTCAGGATAGTCTTCGACGATTTCGGCATCGGGCATGCCCGTCAGCACGTCCCGGAAGAGGACATCGTCGGCAGCCAACTCGTCGTATCCGTGAGCGGAGACGCGCACATTTCGTTTGCGGATGAGCGCTTGGATACGCACCAGCGTCTCAGACATCACATGTTGCGGCGGTACTGGCCGCCGACTTCGAAGAGGGCGGTCGTGATCTGGCCGAGCGAGCAGACCTGGGCCGTCTCCATCAGCTCGGCGAAGACGTTGCCGCCGTCGCGCGCGGCGGTCTGCAGGCGGTCGAGGGCCTCGGCGGCATGCTCGGCGTTGCGGGCCTGGAAGGCGCGGAGGTTGGCGATCTGGCGCTGCTTCTCCTCGTCGGTGGAGCGCATGAGTGGGACGGTCTCGGTCTCCTCCATCACCCCGTCGCCCGAGGTGAACGTGTTGACGCCGATCACCGGAAGATCGCCCGCGTGCTTCTTGTGCTCGTAGTAGAGCGACTCTTCCTGGATTTTGCCGCGCTGGTACATCGTCTCCATCGCGCCGAGCACGCCGCCGCGGTCGTTGATCCGCTCGAACTCCGCGAGCACGGCCTCCTCGACGAGGTCGGTCAGTTCGTCGATGATGTAGGCCCCCTGGATCGGGTTCTCGTTCTTGGCGAGGCCGAGTTCGCGGTTGATGATGAGCTGGATCGCCATCGCGCGGCGGACGCTCTCCTCGGTCGGGGTCGTGATGGCCTCGTCGTAGGCGTTGGTGTGGAGGCTGTTGCAGTTGTCGTAGATCGCAACGAGCGCCTGGAGCGTGGTGCGGATGTCGTTGAAGGCGATTTCCTGGGCGTGAAGGCTCCGGCCCGAGGTCTGGATGTGGTACTTCAGCTTCTGCGCCCGCTCGTTCGCGCCGTAGCGGTCGCGCATCGCCACCGACCAGATGCGCCGGGCGACGCGCCCGAGGACGGAGTACTCGGCGTCCATCCCGTTCGAGAAGAAGAACGACAGGTTCGGCGCGAAGCGGTCGATGTCCATCCCCCGGCTGAGGTAGTACTCGACGTAGGTGAACCCGTTGGAGAGCGTGAGCGCGAGTTGGGTGATGGGGTTCGCGCCCGCCTCAGCGATGTGGTAGCCGGAGATCGAGACCGAGTAGTAGTTGCGCACGTCGTGCTCGATGAAATGCTGCTGCATGTCACCCATGCAGCGGAGCGAGAACTCGGTCGAGAAGATGCAGGTGTTCTGGGCCTGGTCCTCCTTGAGGATGTCCGCCTGCACGGTCCCGCGCACCACCTTGAGCGTCTCGGCGCGGATGCGGTCGTAGTCGGCCTGGCCGAGCACGCCCCAGTCGGCGAGGTCCTGGCCGGTGCAGCCGAGAAGACCAAGGCCGGAGCCGTCGTGGCCTTCGGGGAGGTCGCCGGCCTCGTACGGCGTGTAGACCGGCCGGTCGTCCCCGAGCTTGTCGGCGATCACGGCTTCGGCCTCGTCCCACCGGCCCTCGGCCCGCAGGAACTGCTCGACCTGCTGGTCGACGGCGGTGTTCATGAACAGGGCGAGGATCGTCGGCGCGGGGCCGTTGATCGTCATCGAGACGCTCGTCTTGGGGTCGGCGAGGTCGAAGCCGGAGTAGAGCTTCTTCATGTCGTCGAGCGTGCAGATCGAGACGCCCGCGTTGCCGACCTTGCCGTAGATGTCGGGCCGCTCGTCGGGGTCGCGGCCGTAGAGCGTGACCGAGTCGAAGGCGGTCGAGAGGCGCTTAGCCGGGAGGCCGAGCGAGACGAGGTGGAAGCGCTTGTTGGTCCGCTCCGGCGTGCCCTCGCCGGCGAACATCCGGGTCGGGTCCTCGCCGGTGCGCTTGAGCGGGAAGACGCCCGCGGTGAAGGGGAAGTAGCCGGGGAGGTTTTCGAGAAGCGCGTAGCGGAGGCGCTCGCCGGGGTCCTCGGTCCGGGGGAGGGCGACGCGCGGCACCTTCGTCCCGGAGAGCGTCTCGTGGGTCAGCGGCTGGCGGATTTCGCGGCCCCGGACTTCGTAGACGAGCTCGTCCTGCCGGTAGCTCGCGGCGAGGCCGTCCCAGTTCCCGATGATGTTGCGGCAGCGGGGGTCGAGCTTGTCCCACCAGTACGTCGCCATCTCGTCAAGCCGCGCCTTCAGCATCTCCTGGTCCTCGGGCTGCCAGTCCCCGACTTGCGCCCGGGCGCCGACGGCCTGCCCCCACTTGCGGGCGAGCGCGACCTGCCCCTCGGCCCAGGATCGGTAGTCGCGGCAGCGGTCGGCGATCTCGGCGAGGTAGCGCTGGCGCTTGGGCGGGATCACGGCCTGCTCGGACGGGTCCGGCTCGGGGAGCGCGTCGGCGTCGTAGAGCGCGCTCGTGCGGTCGAAGCCTAGCGGGCGGAGCCGGTCGAGGACGGCGAGGTAGAGGCGGCTGACGCCGGGGTCGTTGAAGTGGCTCGCCATCGTCGCGAAGACGGGCATGGCGTCCGGCGGTCGGTCGAAGGCCGCGCGGTTGCGCTGGACCTGCTTCTTGATGTCGCGCAGCGCGTCGCGGCTGCCGCGCTTCTCGAACTTGTTGAGCGCCACGAGGTCGGCGTGGTCGAGCATCCCGATCTTTTCGAGCTGCGTCGGCGCGCCGAAGTCGTGGGTCATCACGTAGAGCGAGACGTCGACGAGCTCGCTGACCTCGGTGTCACTCTGCCCGATGCCGGCGGTCTCGACGATAATGAGGTCGAACCCGGCGGCGCGGCACACGTCGATGGAGTCGCGGAGGGCCTGGCTGGTGGCGCGGTGGGCCTGGCGCGTGGCGAAGGAGCGCATGTAGACCCGGTCGGCGTGCTCGCCGTAGGTGGCGTTCATGCGGATGCGGTCGCCGAGGAGCGCCCCGCCGGTCCGCCGCCGCGTCGGGTCGACCGAGAGCACGGCGACTTCGATGTCGGCGAAGTCGCTCAGGAAGCGGCGTGTGATCTCGTCGGTGAGGGTCGACTTGCCCGCCCCGCCGGTGCCGGTGATGCCGAGGACGGGGACGCGGTGGTCCGTGGCCGTCGCGTCGCGGAAGGCGGGGTCACCCTGCGCCCCATCGCCCGCCGAGCCGCCGCCCTGCTCCACACTCGTCAGCGCTCGCGCCACGGCCCGCGCGTCCGTCGCCTTAGGCTGCACGACCACGCCTGTGCTCTCTCCTCCCTGGCCCCTTATCCCTCTGCCCTCTGCCCTCTGCTCGCTGTACGCTGGGTCCACGTCGCACACCCGGAGCATGTGGTTGATCATGCCCTGGAGGCCGAGCCGCATCCCGTCCTCGGGCGAGAAGATCTTCGCCACGCCGTAGGCCTCGAGCTCGGCGATCTCCTCGGGTACGATCACCCCACCGCCGCCGCCGAAGACCTGGATGTGCGCGCAGCCCTGCTCGCGCAGGAGGTCGACCATGTACTTGAAGTACTCGACGTGGCCGCCCTGGTAGGACGAGATGGCGATCCCGTGGGCGTCCTCCTCGACAGCCGTCTTCACGACTTCGAGGACGGAGCGGTCGTGCCCGAGGTGGATCACCTCGGCACCGGAGGCCTGGAGGATGCGCCGCATGATGTTGATCGAGGCGTCGTGCCCGTCGAAGAGGCTGGCGGCGGTGACGAAGCGGACGGGGTGCGTCGGCGTGTAGGGCGTTGTTTCCATGGGTGCAAGGCAGCGAGTTGCGGAGGGTGGAGCAAGATAGCAAACGCCTGTCCGGGGCCGGAGATTCGCGGCCTCGGGGCGTGCCGTGACCGAAACGTTACATGCCCGTGAATGGAAGAGAACAGGCCTGTGATCTCGGCAACCGAGCGGCGGGCTAGGTTGAGCCATCCCACGCGTCTGCTCTACTCATCCAACCCAACCGCACCATGATCCGCTCCCTCATCCCCTTCCGCCTGATGGCGGTGCTCTTCGCCGTCGCGCTCGTGCTCAACGGATGCGACTCCGCGACCGACCCGGCCGACGCCGATGGCGCTCCGCCCACCCTCGCCCAGACCCTGAACGACGAGGAGATGCTCGCGCCGGACGTGCTCGAGCGCACGCTCCTCAGCGACGCGCCGCTCGCCGACGCTCTCGCTTCCTCCGAACTCGACGCTGCCCGCTTCGCTGACCGGATCGTCGGGGCTGCGTTCTCGATCACCGACGACGCCAACGGCAACGCGGTCGTCGCCTTCCTCCGGGACGAGGGCGGCCAGCTCTCGCCCGCCGGCACCTACGCCACCGGCGGTACCGGCTCCGGCGGTGCCATCGCCGGATCGACCAACCCCGTCCTGGTCACGCCGAGCCGCTCGTTCCTGCTCGCCGTCAACGCGGGGAGCGACGAGGTCTCGGTCTTCCGCATCCTGAAGGAAGCCCGCTCGCTGGAACTGGTCGGCTCTGTGCCCTCGGGCGGGCCGCTCCCGCTCAGCCTCACGCTCAGCGGTGACCTGCTCTACGTGCTCAACGGAGGGCGCGAGGGCGAGCCGGGCAACGTCAGCGGCTTCCGGCTCAGCCCGGCCGGCACCCTCACGCCGGTCACCGGCGGCATCCGCACGCTCCCCGAAGGCGTCATGGCCCCGCCGCAGCTCGGCTTCGCCCCAGGCGGCCGGGCCCTCCTCGTGACCGACCGCCCGAGCAACGTGCTCGTCGCCTACAACGTCCGGGCCAATGGAACGCTCAGCGGTGCCCGCGTCACCCCCTCGGCAGGCGTCACGCCGTTCGGGTTCGACTTCGACCAGTACGGGCGGCTGTTCGTCAGCGAGGCTAACGCGCCGGACGGCCCGGTGCCGGACGGCAGCTCGCTCTCGTCGTACGAGCGCGCCGGCAACGGTCTCGCCGTGCTCGACGGCGTCGTGCCAACGAACGAGACCGCCGCCTGCTGGACCCGGGTGATCGGCCGCTACGCCTACGTGACCAACACCGCGAGCAACACCGTCACCGGCTTCCGCATCGGGCTCGACGGCTCGCTGACGCGGCTCGACGAGGACGGCATCACCGCCGCGACCGGCGCGGCCCCGCACGACATGGGCGTCGCGCTGCGCTACCTCTACGTCCACAACCGCAACGACGGGACGGTCTCGGCCTACCGCATACGCACCAACGGCTCGCTCAGCGGCATCGGCACTGTGGGTGGGCTTCCGGGCACGGCTGTCGGCGTGGCCGTTTTCTAGAGCGTGTTATGGACTCGGTTAGGTCTCAGCGTTTAGGTCTCAGCGTTCTCCTCAAAAACAGCCGTCATTCCCGCGCAGGCGGGAATCCAGAGCTTGTAGTACGCCTTCTGGATTCCCGATCAGGGTCGGGAATGACTCGATGTGAGGAGGTAACAGTAGCAGAGCAGCGTTT